>DATEQI010000082.1:0-4479 GCA_035272805.1 Alphaproteobacteria bacterium
AAGGTGCGGCTCACCAACGGCTACGAGGTGGTGAGCTACATCCCGGGCGAGGGCCATAATCTGCAGGAGCACTCGGTCGTCCTCATCCGCGGCGGCCGCGTCAAGGACCTGCCGGGGGTGCGCTACCATATCATCCGGGGCACCCTCGATACCCAGGGCGTCAATGACCGCCGCCAGCGCCGCTCGAAGTACGGCGCCAAGCGGCCGAAGTAGGAACGGAGCCGTAAAGCGATGTCGCGCCGCCGCCGCGCCGAGAAACGCGAGGTGCTGCCGGACCCGAAGTTCGGGGACCGCGTGCTCAGCAAGTTCATGAACAGCCTGATGTACGAGGGCAAGAAGTCCGTCGCGGAGGGCGTGGTCTACTCCGCGCTCGAGACGATCGAGAAGAAGACCGGGCAGGACCCGATCAAGATCTTCCGCGACGCGCTCGACAACGTGCGTCCGGCGATCGAGGTGCGCTCGCGCCGCGTGGGCGGCGCCACCTATCAGGTGCCGGTCGAGGTGCGCCAGGAGCGCAGTCAGGCGCTCGCCATCCGGTGGCTGATCGGCGCCGCGCGGGCGCGCAGCGAGTACACCATGATCGAGCGTCTCTCGAACGAGCTGCTCGATGCGGCGAACAACCGGGGCTCCGCCGTCAAGAAGCGCGAGGATACGCACCGCATGGCGGAAGCCAATCGCGCCTTCTCCCATTATCGCTGGTAACCGGGAAGGACGCCGGCCGAGCCATGCCCCGCACCACCCCTCTCGAGCGCTACCGCAACATCGGCATCATGGCCCACATCGATGCCGGCAAGACGACGACCACGGAGCGCGTCCTCTATTATACCGGCCGCTCCTATAAGCTCGGCGAGGTCCACGACGGCACGGCCACCATGGACTGGATGGAGCAGGAGCAGGAGCGCGGCATCACCATCACCTCGGCGGCGACCACCTGCTTCTGGCGCGACCACCGCGTCAATATCATCGACACGCCGGGCCACGTGGACTTCACCATCGAGGTGGAGCGCAGCTTGCGCGTGCTCGACGGCGCCGTTGCGGTCTTCGACAGCGTGAGCGGGGTCGAGCCCCAATCGGAGACGGTGTGGCGCCAGGCGGACAAGTACGGCGTGCCCCGCATCTGCTTCGTCAACAAGATGGACCGCGTCGGCGCCGACTACTACCGCTGCATCGAGATGATGAAGGAGCGTCTCGGCGCCAAGCCGGTCGTCATGCAGCTGCCGGTCGGCGAGGAGAGCAATTTCGCGGGCGTGGTCGATCTCCTGCGCATGCGCGCGGTGATCTGGAAGGACGAGACGCTGGGTGCCGAGTTCGAGTTCAAGGAAATTCCGGCAGCGCTCAAGGACAAGGCGCGGCAGTATCACGAGCAGCTCGTCGAGCTCGCGGTAGAGCATGACGACACGGCGATGGAGGCCTATCTCGAGGGCAAGGCCCCGGATGTCGAGACGCTCGCCCGCTGCGTGCGCAAGGGCACCGTGAGCGGCGCCATCGTGCCGGTCCTGTGCGGCTCGGCCTTCAAGAACAAGGGCGTGCAGCCGCTCCTCGATGCCGTCGTCGACTTCCTGCCCTCGCCCATCGACATTCCGCCGGTCAAGGGCGAGGACGTGAAGAACCACGCGCCGCTCACGCGCAGGGCGGCCGACGACGAGCCCTTCTCGGCACTCGCCTTCAAGATCATGACCGACCCCTTCGTGGGCTCGCTCACCTTCGCGCGCATCTACTCGGGCAAGCTGCAGGGCGGCACCGCGGTGCTCAACTCGACGAAGGACAACCGCGAGCGCATCGGCCGCATGCTGCAGATGCACGCGAACCACCGCGAGGACATCAAGGAAGCCTACGCCGGCGACATCGTGGCGCTGGCGGGCCTCAAGGCGACGACGACCGGCGATACGCTCTGCGACATGGCGAAGCCGATCGTGCTCGAGCGCATGGAGTTCCCGGAGCCGGTCATCGAGGTGGCCGTCGAGCCCAAGAGCAAGGGCGACCAGGAGAAGATGGGCATAGCACTTGCCCGCCTCGCGGACGAGGACCCGTCCTTCCGCGTCACGACCGACCAGGAAAGCGGCCAGACGGTGATCAAGGGCATGGGCGAGCTCCACCTCGAGATCATCGTCGATCGCATGCGCCGCGAATTCAAGGTCGAGGCCAACGTGGGCGCCCCCCAGGTCGCCTACCGCGAGACGATCACCAAGACGATCGAGCACGACTACACCCACAAGAAGCAGACCGGCGGGTCGGGCCAGTTCGCCCGCATCAAGATCCGCTTCGAGCCGCTGCCGCCGGGCTCGGGCTTCCAGTTCGAGAACGACGTCGTCGGCGGTGCGGTGCCGAGGGAATACGTGCCGGGCGTGGAGAAGGGCCTCAAGGCGGCGCGCGAGTCGGGCGTGCTCGCCGGCTTCCCGATGATCGACTTCAAGGCGACCCTCATCGACGGCGCCTATCACGATGTCGACTCCTCGGCGCTTGCCTTCGAGATCGCCGCGCGCGCCTGCTACCGCGAGGGCATCGAGCGGGCGCGGCCGGTGCTGCTCGAGCCGATCATGCGGGTCGAGGTGGTGACGCCGGAGGATTACATGGGCGACGTGATCGGCGACCTCAACAGCCGGCGCGGCCACATCCAGGGCATGGATGCGCGCGGCAATGCCCACGTCATCAACGCGATGGTGCCGCTCGCGAACATGTTCGGCTACGTGAACAACCTGCGCTCCATGAGCCAGGGGCGCGCGACCTACACCATGCATTTCGACCATTACGCCCAGGTGCCTCAGGCCGTGGCCGACGAGGTCCGGGCCAAGATGGCGTAAGGCGCCATGACAACACGGGCAAATCCCGCGAGACGGAGAAGACCACATGTCTAAGGCGAAATTCGAGCGCACCAAGCCGCATTGCAATGTGGGGACGATCGGGCACGTCGACCATGGCAAGACGACGTTGACGGCGGCGATCACCAAGGTGCTGGCGGCGCGGGGCGGGGCGGAGTTCGTGGCCTACGACCAGATCGACAAGGCGCCCGAGGAGCGCGCGCGCGGGATCACGATCGCGACGGCGCACGTGGAGTATTCGACGGCGAAGCGGCACTACGCGCACGTGGACTGCCCCGGGCACGCCGACTATGTGAAGAACATGATCACGGGGGCGGCGCAGATGGACGGCGCCATCCTGGTGGTCTCGGCGGCGGACGGGCCGATGCCGCAGACCCGCGAGCACATCCTGCTCGCACGGCAGGTGGGCGTGCCGGCGATCGTGGTTTATCTCAACAAGGTCGACATGGTCGACGACCCCGAGCTGATCGAGCTTGTCGAGCTCGAGGTGAGGGAGCTGCTCACGAAGTACCAGTTTCCCGGGGACGAGACGCCGATCGTGCGGGGCTCGGCCTTGTACGCGCTGGAGGGTCGGGAGCCGGAGCTGGGGGAGAAGTCGATCCTCAATCTGATGGATGCGGTCGACAAGTTCATCCCGCAGCCGACGCGGGCGAAGGACAAGCCGTTCCTGATGCCGATCGAGGACGTGTTCTCGATCTCGGGGCGCGGGACGGTGGTGACGGGCCGGGTCGAGCGGGGCGTGGTCAAGGTGGGGGACGAGGTCGAGATCGTGGGGCTGAAGCCGACGACGAAGACGGTGGCGACGGGGGTGGAGATGTTCCGCAAGCTCCTGGACCAGGGCGAGGCGGGGGACAACGTGGGGGTTCTCTTGCGCGGGACGAAGCGCGAGGAGGTGGAGCGGGGCCAGGTACTGGCGGCGCCGGGTTCGATCACGCCACACACGAAGTTCAAGGCGGAGGCGTACATCCTGACCAAGGAGGAGGGCGGCCGGCACACGCCGTTCTTCACCAACTACCGCCCGCAGTTCTACTTCCGCACCACGGACGTGACGGGGTCGGTCAAGCTGCCGGACGGGGTGGAGATGGTGATGCCGGGGGACAATGTGGCGATGGAGGTCGAGCTGATCGCCCCCATCGCGATGGACGAGGGCCTGCGCTTCGCCATCCGCGAGGGCGGCCGCACCGTCGGCGCCGGCGTCGTCGCCAAGATCATCCAATAGAAGGAGAGCCGCGGCGCCGGTCCGGCCTTGCGGACCGGGGCCCCTCAGGTACGGGAAAAAAAATGGACAGCCAGAATATCCGGATCCGCCTGAAGGCGTTCGATCACCGCGTGCTCGACCAGTCGACGAGCGAGATCGTCAATACGGCGAAGCGCACCGGTGCGCGCGTGCGCGGGCCGATCCCGTTGCCGACGCGAATCGAGAAGTTCACGGTGAACCGCTCGCCGCACGTCGACAAGAAGTCGCGCGAGCAGTTCGAGATCCGCACGCACAAGCGGCTGCTCGACATCGTCGATCCCACGCCGCAGACGGTGGACGCGCTCATGAAGCTCGACCTCGCGGCGGGCGTGGACGTGGAGATCAAGCTCTAAGGGATTTGGTTCGATGCGTACCGGGCTCATCGCGCAGAAGGTCGGCATGACGCGCCTCTTCACCGAGGCC
>DATEQI010000083.1:0-2078 GCA_035272805.1 Alphaproteobacteria bacterium
CTTCTCTTCCAGGATGCCGGCCTCTCCCCGCTCTTGGGCGGCATCGCCGGCATTGCCGCGGCCGTGCTTCTCGCAGCCGTGATCGGCGCCGCGACGCTGCGCCTCAAGGGCCCCTATTTCACGCTTGCCACCCTCTCGGCCGCCGCCGTCGTGCTCTCTCTCATCCTCCACTACTCGGAGCTCACCGGCGGACCGAGCGGGATCGCCATCCCCTTCGCCGAGGACGCGCCCACGAAGCTCGAGTTCACCAACGTGCGCGCCTATTTCCTCATCGCCGTCACGCTCCTCGCCGCGGTGACGCTCTTCCTCGCCTTTTTCCGCAAGAGCCGCCTCGGCTATTACATCGCCGCGATCAAGAGCAGCGAGGAGGCCGCGGCGGCGGCCGGCATCCACGTCGCGCGCATCAAGGTCCTCACCTTCTGCGTGAGCGCGGCACTCACCGCCCTTGGCGGCGTCGTCTATGTTTTCTTCATCGGCTTCGCCGATCCCAACTTCCTCTCCGGCCTCACGCTCTCCGTCGAGATCGCCCTCATCGCCGTCGTCGGCGGTACCGGCTACCTTGTCGGGCCGATCGTCGGCGCCGTCTTCTACGAGTCGATCGATGCCGGCGCCAACGCCTTCCTCGGCGCCGCCGGCGGCTGGGACGTCATGATCCTCGGCTTCTCGGTCGTCGCCCTCGTCATGACCGAGCCGCGCGGGCTTTGCGCGCTCGCGCAAGGCGTCGCCGCCAGGTTGGCGCGGCACGCCCCACCTCGGGCCGGGGAGTCCGTGCGATGACGGCACTCCTCGAGCTCGACGGCATCGCCAAGTCCTTCGGCGCCATCCGCTCGCTCATCGACGTGAGCCTCGCCGTCGAGCAGCACGGCATCGTCGGCTTGATCGGCCCCAACGGTGCGGGCAAGAGCACGCTCATCAACGTGCTCACCGGCGTCTACCTGCCGAACAGCGGCAGCGTGCGCTTCGCCGGGCGCGATCTCGCCGGGCTTACGACCGCCGAGCGCGCGCGTCTCGGCCTCGTACGCACCTTCCAGCGCCCGACCGCCATCGCGGACCTCACGTGCGTCGAAGGGGTGATGGTGGGCGGGCTTTGCCGCGGCCTCTCCCTTTCCGCGGCGCGCGCCACCGCGCTCGACAAGCTCGCCTTGCTCGGCCTCGCGGGCAGTGCCGCACTCTCGCCGCGCACGCTGCCGACCGGGCATCTCAAGCTGCTCGACTTCGCGCGCGTGCTCACCCTCAACCCGCGCCTCGTGCTGCTCGACGAGCTCATGGCCGGCCTCTCGCAGAACGAGCTCGCCGTGGTGCTCGCCGCCATCGAGCGCCTCGCCGGCGAAGGCACCACCTTCCTCGTCGTCGAGCATTTGATGGACGTGATCAAGCGGCTCAGCCACCGCCTCGTGGTGCTGGATGCGGGACGCGTCGTGGCCGAGGGCGCTCCGGCCGAGGTGATCGCCGATCCGCGCGTCGTCGAGGCCTATCTCGGCGGGGAGGAGAGCGGCCATGCCCATGCTTGAGGTGAAGGCACTCGCGACCGGTTATGAAGGGGTCGAGATCGTGCACGGCGTCGATCTCGTGGTCGGCGAAGGCGAGACCGTCTGCGTGCTCGGCGCCAATGGCGCCGGAAAAACGACGATGCTGCGCGCGATCATGCGCCAGCTTCCCTGCTGGGCCGGGACGATCCGCTTCCAGGGGCGTGACCTCACGCGTGCGAAGGCCTTCGTGCCGGCCCATTGCGGCATGGGCTATGTGCCCGAGGGGCGCGGCGCGCTCGCCTCGCTCACCGTGCGGGAGAACCTCGAGCTCGGCGCCTATCCGCCGCGCGCCCAGGCCGACTTCGCGGACAACCTGGCGCGCGTGCTGAGCCTCTTCCCGGCCTTGGCGGAGCGCCTAGAGGAGGCGGCGGGCAATCTCTCGGGCGGCCAGGCGCAGATGCTGGCCATCGCGCGCGCCCTCATGAGCTCGCCCAAGCTCGTCGTGCTTGACGAGCCCTCCCTCGGCCTCGGCCCGCAGATCGTGAGCCAGGTCTATGCCGCCCTCGCCCAGCTCAAGGCCGGCGGCCAGGCGATCCTGCTCGTCGAGCA
>DATEQI010000084.1:0-3851 GCA_035272805.1 Alphaproteobacteria bacterium
CGAGATGCCGGGCAAGACCCGGTGCGAGCTTGCGCGGGTCGCAGAAGAGCTCGACCGTGGCGTCGGCAGAGAGAAGGGCGAAGCTCAAGGGCAGCGGCGTGTGGGGCACGTCTCCGCCGCGGATGTTGAGGAGCCAGGCAATCGAGTCGGGGGCCGTAAGCACGACCGCATCGATCGCCTGTGCTGCGAGCCCGCCCGCGAGCACTTGGCACTTATCGCGCGAGTCCCTGCCGGCATACGCGAGAGGATGCGGCACCACCGGGGCGATGGGAGCCGGCGGCTGGCCGGCCCAGATCGCGTCGACCGGGTTCTGCTCGCACGCCATGAGACGCCCGCCCGCCTTGGCCGCGGCTGTGGCGTAACGCTCGCGATCGAGGGCGGTGTGAAGCCAGGGATCGTAGCCGAGCGCCCGGCCTGCTCCGAGTTGCTGCACGATCCAATCCGCCGGCGGCTCCTCGATCAGGTGATGGAACTCGTAGAGCTCGCCCGCGACCTGGGCGCGCGCCTGAAGCGTATAACGTCCGTCGACGAACATCGCCGCCTTCTCCGCCAAGATCACCGCGGCACCGGCGGAGCCGGTGAAGCCCGTGAGCCAGGCGAGGCGCTCCGCGCGTGGCGGGACATACTCGCCCTGGTGCTCGTCGCCGCGCGGCACGATGAAGCCGGCAAGCCCGCACCGCGCGAGCTCGGCGCGCAAGAGCGCCAAGCGCTCGGCGTGGGCCGGCGCGCGCGCGGCCGCAGCCAGGCTCTCGGCCCGCATTTCAGCCTCGAGCGCCAAGAGCTGGGTCTTGAGCGCGGTACCCGGTTTCGCCGCGACGAGCTCGAGCCAGGCGCTCTGATCCTCGGCCACGGGTGCGGCAATGACGCCCGCGACAAGGGCGCGGACGGAGGCGACGTCGCGACCGACTCGCTCTTGGGCGAGCAACTCGGCGAGCGCCTTGTCGCCGTGATAAGCGGCGTGACGTTGCGACACGGCACCTCCTTCCTCAGCAACCGCCGACGGAACGCGGTAGTGGGTCACGTTGCCCACGTCCCCATCCTTCGAGACGCGTCGCAAGCGCGACGCTCCTCAGGATGAGGACTTGGAGCTTGGGTTTCACCTCATCCTGAGGAGGCCGCGAAGCGGCCGTCTCGAAGGATGAGGTGAAACTGACCCACTACCCAGAACGCCTCAAGCTAGGGCCGCACCCAGCACGAGACAAGAGGCGGCGGCAGCGGCCGGTCCGCCGGAGAATGGCCCCTTTCGATAAGCGCTACACGCATTACGCTTTTGTTTTGCATGCGAAATATACATTGCTGCATTGCACAATTTCCCCTGTCCCGGGCGGCCGCGCCAGCCTATGTCTGTCCCACGCGAGTAACGGGGTCGCTCGCATCTGAGACCAAGTGTCGCACCCTGGACGCCGATGGGCGTCCGCTTAGAGAGAGAGAGAAAACAATCATGAGCTCCAAGATCACTGCCTTGCCGGCGCGCTCCACCACTGTCGTGCGGCTGCTCGACCGCCTCGTTGTCAAGCCCTTGGCGAGCTGGCGCGCGCGCCAACTAGCGCTTGAGGAGCTGACGGCGCTCGACGATCATATGCTCGCCGATATCGGCATCACCCGCGGCGAGATCCCGGGCATCGTCTCGGGCAAGCTCGCGCCGCACCGCGCGGTCAACGAGAACGAGCCCTCCGCAGCCGCCTGACCCTCCATCTGTAGTTGCACTTCCCCTCGCCGCCCCCACGCCTTGCGGCTTGAATAAATTAAGGAAAAGTCTACCATTTGCCCGCTGGGCATGGGGGGTGCACGGCGCATGCGCCGGATAACGCAGGTGCTTTGGGGGCTGAGTGTCGCCTTCCTGGCCACGCCGGGTCAGGCCGTCGAGGGCGTGTGGCCCGACGATCCGCCGCTCCCCGTCTTCAAGCCCGCGATGCCCCCTGTACTTGCCGCCGCGGAGATGTTGCGGCTCGAGTTCCTGCCCCTCGGACCCTCCCCGTCTTCTGTCGGGCTTACGGCCAAGGGCGCAACGCTCGTGGTCGTGCCAGCTCCGACGCCGGCCGCCGAGGCAGCACCCAGCGTCGTTGATCCCCCGATCCCGGTGCCGAAGCCCGACGAGGCCGTCGCATCGGCGGCGTCCGAGATGTTGCGGGTCGAGCTTCTGCCGCCTCTCACCTCCGGCGTTCCCCTTGCGGAGGTCGAGGCTTCCGCGGCAGCCGGGACGCCGAGCGCGGCGCAGCCGTTCTCGGCCCCACCCCCCACCTCGTCATTCTCGTACAGTGTTTCATACAGTGTCGCGAGCAATGCGTTGCGCCTCGCGGTGCCGCAGTCGGGCGAGGTGTCGATCGTGCCCTCCTTTGCGCTGATCGGCCTGGACGTCGCCGACCCCAATCTCATCCGCATGTCGGCACCCCATGAGCCGCGGATTGCCCCCGCCCCCGGGATCGGTGCCATGATGCAGTTGGGCGACATTACCCTCGACGCCAAGTTCAACCAGCCGTTGCGGGCGGTGGAGTCGAGAAGCGCGCCCGACACCCGCCTGCTCGAGGACCGCAGCAACTTCGGCGTCGATATGCGGCTGAAGTTCTGAGCCGCGCCGCGCTCAGCGCGAGCGTCGCGGCCCCGCCTCGCGAAGGATCAGCGTGACCCACTCGCCGAGCTCGATCCGGCGCTCGAGTGCGAGGCGTTGCGCGCGGTAGGCGGCGAGCACGCCCGGCACCTGGTGCCTGAGGATGCCCGAGAGCACGATGACGCCCCCCGCACGGCGCGCGCGCGCGAGTGCCGGCGCCAAGCGCTCGAGCGGGCGCGCCAGGATATTGGCGAGGATGAGATCGTAACGGCGGCGCTTGCCGAGCCCCCGGGCTGCAAGCCCGTCACTTGCAAGCACATGCACGAATGCGGCAAGTCCGTTGCGCCGGGCGTTGGCGCGCGCGACCTTGACCGCCACGGGGTCGCTGTCCGCCGCGGCGACCGGCCGGCGCCACAGCCTGGCCATCGCAAGGGCCAGGATGCCCGAGCCGCAGCCGAGATCGAGTGGCGCGCGGAAGCGGCGGCGGCGCGCCAGGCGGTCGATGGCGAGAAGGCAGCCGCGCGTCGATTCGTGCGTGCCGCTGCCGAAGGCGAGCCCGGCATCGAGCGAGATGCCGGTGCGCCCGGGCGGCATAGCACCTCCGAAGAAGGAGCCGTGGATGAAGAAACGGCCGGCAGAAGTGGGCGGGAACTGGCGCCGGTTCTCGCTCGCCCAGTCCCGCGCGGGAAGGCGTCGCAGCGCCACCTCGGGTGGCGCCAGGCCGAGCGCTGCGGCGGCGAGCGCCGAACGCGCCACCAGTGCCGCCCTGTCTGGCTTGCGCTCGAGGTAGGCCGCGAAGCGCCAGAACTCGCCGCGCTCAGTCTCGAAGCAGCTGAAGCTCTCGGACAAGCCGGCGAAGAGATCGGCGAAGACCTCGCCGCCCGCCTTGGGCACCTCGAGCTCCAGGAGCCAGAGCCGGGACTGCATGATCCGCTCAGCACCTCGCGCCACGTCGCAGTCGAAGTCGCGTAACCCTCTCCCGCAAGCGGGAGAGGGAGGGACCCATTGCGCAGCAATGGGAGGGTGAGGGACGGCACCGACATCCGGCAATCCCTCACCCTTCCCATCCCTGCGGGATGGGCCCCTTCCCTCTCCCGCAAGCGGGAGAGGGAGCATGGGGTGACGCTCGAATTTGCGAGAGTTGGCGCTAGGTGCGGCGCCGGGCGGCTTGCGCCGCACCTCGACCTCGCGCCTTTGCTCAGACGTCGTGGCGCGGCGGCATGTCGAGGAAGGCGCGCAGCACGTGCCAGAGCTGGTCGCGGTTGCGGCCGAGCGATACGGCATGCGAGGCGCCCGGCAGGAT
>DATEQI010000085.1:0-5071 GCA_035272805.1 Alphaproteobacteria bacterium
AGAGCCTCAAGCTCGACGCCAAGCTCATCCTGCTGCTGGCCAACCACATCGGCGACATCGAGGTCGTGCGCGCAGCACTCGTCAAGGCGAAGGGCTAGACGTAGTGCCGGCTCTCAATAATTCGAGCGTCACCCCCTCCCCCTCGATCCGCTTCGCGGCTCGAGCCCCCTTCAAGGGGGAGGGGGAAGCTCTTGATGGCACTCGTATTTCCCCTCCCCCCTTGAGGGGGATCGGCCGCCCGTTGAGGAGCGGCCGATGGGAGGGGGGTGTTTCACGTATCCATGATTGTACTAACGCAGTGTGACGCCGTTGCGGATCAATTGCCCTGGCCCTCGAGCGGCACGCCCCAGTCCTTGTAGACCGTCTCCTCGCCCTTCGCATTGAGGCCGACCGCATGCATCAACTTCACGCCGACGTGGCTCTCATGGGTGATGGTGACCGTGTCGGCGAGCACGCCGGTATCGAACTGGCGGAGCGTCTCCATGGCGGCGATCCATTTCTCGCGCGTCGGATGCGGGCCGGCGCGGCGGAAGGCCTCGACCGTGACGATGCCCGCCGGAACGCCGAAGTAATAGAAGTTCGTCGGCACGCCGTCCTTCGGGAGCTCGTCCTTCTTGAGGTACGTCACGAAAATGTCGCGGAATGGCTTGAGCGGGCCCTCGCCGAGCCTGGCCTTGAACTGGTAGGGCTGGAAGAAGATGCCCTCGACCGCGCCGATGTCGTTCACCTGGCGGACCGTCTGCTCGAAATCGGCGCCGAGCGCGCCGACCACGGGAATGTTCAAGCCGTACTTGTGCATCTCGCGCAGCAGGATGACGAGCTCGGGCTGATAGAGGCAGCCGAGCACGGCCTCGGCACCCGACGCCTTGATTTGCAGCGCCTGCGCCGTCGCGTCGGTCGAGCCGCGCTCCATGGCGGTCACGACCGCGACCTCGCCGCCGTTCGCCTTGAGATACTCCGTCGCCGGATCGCAGTAGCCGTGCGCCCAATCATTGCTGTGCTCGGCGATGGCGATTTTCTTGACGCCGGGCTTGCTGAGCGCGATGCGGGCCATGTTCTGGCCGGACTCGATGCCCGTGTAGGTGACATGGAACATGCTCGGCACGGTCGGCCGCGTGAGCTTCGGATTGGCCGCGATCCCGATCCAGGGGATGCCTTCCTTGTCGAGCATGGGCTTGATGGCCATGGCAACGCCGCTGCACGGGCTGCTCATGATCATGAACACCTTGTCCTCGTAAATGAGCTTCTTCGCAGCCGCGATGCCCTTGGCCTCGTTGCAGGCGTCGTCGGCGAACACGGTCTCGAACTTGCGTCCCTCGACGCCGCCTTGGGCGTTCGTGTAGCGGAGGTAGGCATCGGGCCCGTAATTCAGCGGAGCGAAAACCGAGGCGTCGCCCGTGAACGGTCCGAGGTTGCCGATCTTGATGGTGGTGTCGGTGATGCCCTGCGTATCGTCGGCGCGCGCCGGAAGCGAGAGCGCGAGCGACATGATGCCGGCTGCAACCGCTAGCAGGTAGCGGGCATTCTTCGTGCACGTACCCATGGCGTCATCCCCCTTGGTGGCGAGACAAGCAACGAAACCGCTAACGCGTCGCGAATTTTGCAGTAATATCGGAGCTCGGGAGGCGCTTTACTGTTGTGCTCGGAAGCGCGCCACAAGCAAAAGCCTAGCGCCGTTCACAATGTCGTTCAACCCCATTCGAGCTCGCGCGAACGCTTGGGCGGTGTCCGCGTCCGGGAGGCAGCACCCGTGTTGATGATGATGCCACAGCTGGTGGTGAGCGGCATCTCGACGGGCATGCTTTACGCCGTCGTGGCGCTCTCCATGACCGTCGTCTACAAGGCCACCACCGTGGTGAACTTCGGCCACGGCGATCTCGTCATGGCCGGCGCCTACGCCGCCTTTGTCTTCACCGCCGGCATCGGCCTGCCCTTCGCGCCGGCGCTCGTGCTGGCCTTGGGCACGCTGTTCCTCTTCGGCCTCGTCATGCAGCGTGCGCTGATCGAGCCCATCCTCACCGGACCCCACCTCTCGCTCGCCATGATGGCGCTCGCCGTCGGCAACGCCTTGCGGGGTGCCGCACGCGTCGAATGGGGAAACGAGACCCTCATGCTCGCGCGGCCCTACCCGCAGACGGGCTTTCTCCTCGGCCCGGTCGTCCTCACCACGGACGATATCGTCATCTCGGCCGTCGTCCTTTTGCTCCTCCTGGCGCTCTTCGTCGTCTTCCACCTCTCGCCGCTCGGCAAGATCGTGCAGGCGGTGTTCCAGACCCAACGGGGCGCGGCCCTCGTCGGCATCAACGTGCGGGCCTTCCACGGTACCATGTGGGGCACGGGTGCCGCCCTCGGCGCGGCGGGGGGCGCGCTCCTGGCGCTCAACACGGCGCTGACGCCCGACATGGGAGCCTGGACCCTCGTGCGCGGCTTCGCCGCCATGACGCTCGGGGGCTTCGGCTCGCTCTACGGCGCCGTCGTCGGCGGCCTCCTCCTCGGCATCATGGAGAAGCTCCTCGGCTTCTACGTCTCGACGGCCTTCATCGACATCACCGCCTATGTCGTGACCATCGTCGTGCTGCTCGTGCGGCCGCAGGGCCTGTTCGGCCGGGCGACCGGGCGAAGCGTCTGAACGGCGCCCGCGTGTCCCGCGACGGCAGAGGCGAGAGCCGCCGGAGTGCGCCGGCCGCGCGTCCCCGCTCCGGCCGTCTCATATTCTGGCTGGTCCCCCTCACACTGCTGCCCCTCCCGCTCTTCCTCAACCAGTACCAGCAGTACGTCCTCAATCTGATCCTCATGTACGTGCCGGTCGGCGTCGGCTTCAACGTCGTGGTGGGCAATCTCGGCCAGCTCGCCTTCTCCAACGTCGCCTTCTTCGGCCTCGGCGCCTATACGGCGGGCATCCTGATGGCGAAGCTCGGCCTGCCGTGGTGGGCGACCGTGCTGCCGGCCGGCATCATGGGTGCGGCGGCCGGCTGTGCCGCGAGCGTGCCCGCGCTCCGCGGCGTGCGCTCCTTCTCGCTCGCCATCATGACCCTCGCCTTCGGCGAGCTCATGCGCTGGACCTACATCCGCTCGGAGTGGCTCACCGGCGGCTCGATGGGCATGGCCGTGCCGGCGAGCGATCTTCTCGGCTGGAGGCTCGATCTCGAATCCCACAAGTTCTATGTCTTCCTCGTCCTCGCGGTCGCCGTCGTCATCGCCACGGACCGGCTGCTGCGCTCGCGCGTGGGGCGCGCCTTCATGGCCATCAAGGACAACGAAGCGGCTGCCGCCGCCATGGGGGTGCCTACGGGCCGCTATTATGTGCTCGGGCTTGCCTGGAGCGGCTTCGTGGTCGGCATCGGCGGCTCGATGTACGCGCTCCTCGTGGGACACCTCTCGCCCGAGTCCTTCAATCTGATCGAGCTCATCCTCGAGTTCGCCATCATCATGGTCGGCGGGCTCGGCAGCCTCGTAGGCTCCGTCGTGGGTGCCGTCGTCATCACCGCGACGCCCGAGATCTTCAGCGACTTCCCCGGCTTCGAGGAGCTCATCTTCGGCCTCCTCATCGTGCTCGTCATCCTGGTGCTCCCGCGCGGCCTCGCGAGTCTCTTGGCGCGCCTCCATCCCCTCTTCCGCGACCGCTACTACGAGAGCGCCTGAGATGGTCTCCCTCCTCGAGCTCGCGGAAGTCACGGTGCGTTACGGCGGCTTGAACGCGGTCGACAATGTGTCGCTCAGCGTCCGGCCCGGCGAGGTCTGCGCCGTGATCGGCCCCAATGGTGCGGGCAAGACGACGCTCTTCAACGTCGTCACCGGCAACGCGCAGACGACGGCCGGGCGGATTCTCTTCCGCGGCGAGGAAATCCAGCGCCTCTCGCCTCACGAGATCGCAGCCCGGGGCGTGCGCCGCACCTTTCAGCTGGGTGCCTTATTCGGCGAGCTGACCGCACTCGAGAACGTGTTGACGGGCCTCCATACGGAGATCGAGAGCGGCCTCCTGGGCCTCCTCCTTGGCACCCGACGCGCGCGCGCCGCCGAGAAGGCGGCGAGCGCGGAGGCGCGCCAACTCCTCGAGCTCATGGAGATCGGCCATCTCGCCGACCGTCCGGCGCGCGAGCTCTCGGGCGGGCAGCAGCGCATGGTCGAGATCGTGCGCGCGGTCGCGAGCAAGCCTCGGCTCCTCCTTCTCGACGAGCCCGCCGTCGGCCTCGCCCCGCCCATGCGCGCGCACCTCGAGTCCGTGATCCGCTCCCTTGCCAAGGAGCGCCAAACCGGCATCCTCGTCATCGAGCACGCGATCGAGCTCGTCATGAACATCTCCGACCGCGTCATCGTGCTCAACTACGGTGCTAAGATCGCCGACGCGCCGCCCGCGGAGGCGCGCGCCAACAAGGCGGTGCTGGAGGCCTATCTGGGCCATGGCTGAGCCATTGCTCGAAGTGCGGGGGGTTGAGGCCGGCTACGCCCAGAGGCAGATCCTCTTCGGCGTCGAGCTGAGTATAGGGCACGGCGAGGCCGTGACGCTGCTCGGCGCCAACGGCAGCGGCAAATCGACCCTGCTCAACGCGGTGAGCGGCTTCGTGCGGCCGCGGGCCGGCTCCATCCGGCTCGAGGGCAGCGAGCTCGCCGGCCTGCCGCCGCACGAGACCTTCCGCCGCGGCGTCGTCCAGGTCTCCCAGACGCGCGACCTCTTCCCCGAGATGACGGTCGAGGACAATCTGCGCCTTGGCGCCACGCGGCGGCGCGGCCCTGTCGCCGCGCTCCTCGCGGACGTCTTCAGCGCCTTCCCGCGCCTCGAAGAGCGGCGGGCGACGGCGGTCAACCTCCTCTCCGGCGGCGAGCAGCAGATGGCGGCGATCGGGCGGGCTCTCATGGGCCGGCCCAAGCTCCTCCTCCTCGACGAGCCCTCGGGCGGCCTCGCGCCCAAGCTGGTCAACGAGATCGCCGCGATCATCGCCCTCCTGAAAGCGCGCGGCATCGCCATGCTCATCGTGGAGCAGAACATCAAGCTCGCGCTCTCGATAGCCGACCGCTTCCTCATCCTGCGCGACGGCCGCGTTTCGGAGCGCGGCGACATCAGAAGCGGTGC
>DATEQI010000086.1:0-13830 GCA_035272805.1 Alphaproteobacteria bacterium
AAGGGCCCGCGGGCGTTTCGCTGCTCTTCCGAGCCGTAGCCCACCGGCATATCCCTCCACTCATAAGGGAATGACATTTCGCTCCTGATGTTGTCAAAAATGAACTTGCTCTCATAGACGAGCGCCAATGCCTCAATCGCCGCGTCTATGCGCTTCTCTTCGATCTTTTCCTTTTTCCAGCGGCCAAACGTGCGAAAGCCGCCGACAGCAATGGTTATCGTGATGATGAATCCAATGATCGTTAAGAGCTGGGTCCAGCCGAACGTCCACGGAGTAGGCATGGCGCGAGCCTCTACAGCGCTTGCTCACCAGAGGGTTCCGATTCCGTCGCGCTCTCGGCCCTCGCAGGATACTCTATAATCGGTGTGTTGACGATTCTCGCCAAAGAGCCGCGGGTCTGGGTAGGATCATTCTCGGCCATTAGACGATTTTCTCTGCTGAGCGTTCGGGAACATCGGTTGCCCCGATGGGAAATCACGCGCTTGAAAATTACGGCCATTCTCAAACAGCTGCGACTCGCACTTTCACACTCAATCCGCGATCCGCTTTGCGGATCATGCCTCCGTTTTGGAGGCAGAGGGCGGATCGGCGCGGACCGCATCCCGAGCCGAACGCACGGGCGCTCTTCCCTCACCCTTCCCATCCCTTCGGGATGGGCCCCTTCCCTCTCCCGCAAGCGGGAGAGGGGCTAATCGCGATCGACGGCGGCGCGTAGATGTGTGCATCCCTCTCCCGCTTGCGGGAGGGGGCGCGTCCTCACCCGCACTTCGAGTACCCGCAGCTCGTGCAGACGTCGCAGTCCTCCTGGCGGATGAGGGCGGCCTGGCCGCATTTCGGGCACTGGCGCAGCGAGAGCTCGGGCATGCCGACGACCCTGCGCTCGAGGAAGTGCTCGCGCTCCTCCTTGGGGTTGGGGAGGAAGCCGATGTCGATCATGTGCCGCTCGATGACCTCGCCGATGGCGGCCAAGAGCGAGGGCACGTACCTGCCCTCCATCCATTGCCCGCCGCGCGGATCGAACACGGCCTTGAGCTCGTCGACGACGAAGGCGACGTCGCCGCCGCGGCGGAAGACGGCGCTGATCATGCGCGTGAGCCCCACCGTCCAGGCGTAATGCTCCATGTTCTTCGAGTTGATGAAGACCTCGAAGGGCCGCCTGCGGCCGTCGCGCACGATGTCGTTGACGGTGATGTAGATGGCGTGGTCGCTGTCGGGCCAGCGGATCTTGTAGGTGCGGCCGGGAAGCGCCTCGGGCCGGTCCAAGGGCCGCGTCATGTAGACGACCCCCCCCGCCTCGAAAGCGTCCGCGTGGCGCGCGGCCTCCTCGAGCGGCAGCCGCGGCTCGTGCGGCCCCGCCTCCGCCTCCTTCGTCACCGCGAGCACGGCACCCGTGACCACGTTCGGGCGGTAGGTGGTGCAGCCCTTGCAGCCGAGCTCGTAGGCGAGCGCGTAGACGTCCTTGAACTCGTCGAAGCCGATGTCGACCGGCACGTTGATCGTCTTCGAGATCGAGCTGTCGATGTGCTTCTGCGCCGCGGCCTGGATCACCAGATGATCGCGCGGGCTGAGATGCTGCGCATCGACGAAGGCGTCGGGGAGGGGTGCCGCGTCGCCCTTGAGGCGCCGGAAGAGGCGATAGGCGCAGTCGCTCACCTCCTCCTCGCGCCGCGTGCCGTCGGGCATCAGCACGTTGCGGCTGTATTTGAAGCTGAACACGGGCTCGAGGCCCGAGGAGACGTTGTCGGCGAAGATCGAGATGGTGCCGGTGGGGGCGATCGAGGTGAGGTGCGAGTTGCGCATGCCGTGCGCGGCGATGGCGCCGCGCACCTCCTCGTCGAGCCCTGCCACGAAGGCGCTCTTCAAGAAGCGCTCCTTGTCGAAGAGCGGGAAGCTGCCCTTCTCGGCGGCAAGCTCGGCGGAGGCGAGATAGGCGTGCCGCGTGATCGCCTTGGTCCAGGCCTCGGTGAGCTCGACCGCGCGCGGGCTGCCATAGCGCACGCCGCAGAGGATGAGCGCGTCGGCTAACCCGGTGACGCCGAGCCCGATGCGCCGCTTGGCGAGCGCCTCGTGGCGCTGCTGGGCGAGGGGGAAGTTGGAGACCTCGGTCACGTTGTCCATCATGCGCACGGCGAGCGGCACCAGGCGCTCGAGCTCGCCCATGTCGAGGGCCGCCTCCGCCTCGAAGGGATTGCGCACGAGGGCGGCCAGGTTGATCGAGCCCAGGAGGCAGGCGCCATAGGGCGGGAGCGGCTGCTCGCCGCAGTTGTGCACATAGAGGCCGTTGGCGTCGAAGGCGTTTGTTCCGGGTACGTGAACGTCGAAAACCTCCGCCTCGCCGTCCGGCACCAGTGTTTCGATCTCGGCGATGAATCGCTCACGATTGAGCTGCCGCCGATAGGTCGCGAGGAGCGCTCTGAGGCGGCCCGCCTTCTTGCCGTCCGCGAAGCCGATGATCTCTGCGAAGCGCGCCACGTTGTCGCGGCTGATGACGAGTTCGTGGTCCGCCTCGCACCAGTAGGGCTTGTGGCCGCCGGCGCCATCCGGCAAATGCCGCCAGCCTCCGGGCCGGCGCTCCCGGTAGAGCCGCGAGACGATGCCGAAGCGCAATAGCATGCGCTGCGCCGCCTCGAGGCGCGTGGCGTCGCTCTGCGCCAGGCGCACACTCACGCCCTTGTCCTGGGAGCCGACGACGGTTCCATCAGCGTCGAAGAAGCCGCGCAGGAATGCGCGGCAGAACTCGCTCGAGCTCCCCTCGATGGCCGGCGTGATTCGCTTGTTTCCGGGCGTGAGCCCGAGCTCGGATGCAAGGGCCTTGAGCGCGCCGAGCGCAAGCCGGTACTCGCCTCGCCCGGGCACTTCGATCCAACCGCGGAAGTCACTACGATGAGGGAGCGTGCGCGCGGCTGCCTCCGCCTCGGCCATGACATTGTCGATGCCGAACGTCGGGCTCCCATTGGCCGCGAGCTTTGCGGGCCAGGCGGAAAGCACCGCTTTGTCCGCCTTGAGAACGCCATCGCCTACGAGCAGGCCCATCAAATAGCCCTCGGCCGCAGTATGGCGGCCGGGCCACGACGGTGCTTCGCGATGGTTATGCATGACGACGAGATCGCCGGGCCCGAGCTCGCCCGCGGGGCACCATTCCTCGACCGCGCGCCACCGGGTCAAGGCGCGCACGACGCGCACCGGATGATCCGCGGTCAGGCGGAGGGCGAAGCCCTCGCAGGTACGGAGCCGTATCACCGGTTTGCGCCCGGTGCGGAAGAAGCCGTCCGGCCCCGACGGATTGGCGCGCCCGCCGACCAGCGCAGCAAACGGCCGGCCGACGAGCTCACCGACCTGGCGCGGACCTTCCGTCGTATGAATCCACGTGTCGGCGGTGACGCACGGATTGGTCGCCGCGATGGTCTCGCAATAGTGCAGGTTGTTGAGGCGGTTGATGCGGTCGATGAAGATGACGCCCGGCTCGGCATAGCCGTAGGTTGCGCGCATGATGCGGTCCCACAGCTCGCGCGCGGGCACGGTCTTGTAGTGCGTGCCGCCGAAGCTGAGCTCCCAGGGCTGGTCCTCGGCTACGGCCTTCATGAAGGCGTCGGTCGCGAGCACCGAGAGGTTGAACATGCGCAGGCGGCCGGGCTCGCGCTTCGCCTCGACGAAGGCCTCGATGTCAGGATGGTCGCAGCGCATGGTCGCCATCATGGCGCCGCGGCGGTAGCCCGCACTCATGATGGTGCGGCACATGGCGTCCCACACGTCCATGAAGGAGAGCGGGCCCGAGGCATCCGCACCCACCCCGCGCACGGGAGCGCCCTTGGGCCTGAGCGTCGAGAAGTCGTAGCCGATGCCGCCACCCTGCTGCATGGTGAGGGCGGCTTCCTTCAAATGGTCGAAGATGCCCGCCATGTCGTCCGGGATGGCGCCCATGACGAAGCAGTTGAAGAGGGTCACGTTGCGCTCGGTCCCGGCACCCGCCACGATGCGGCCGGCGGGAAGAAAGCGGAAGCCTTCCATCGCCTCGTAGAAGGCCTCGGACCAGCGCTTCTGCTCTTGCTCGGGCTCGGCGAGCGCATGGGCGACGCGCCACCAGCTGTCCTCGATGGTTTTGTCCACAGGCGCGCCGTCCGGCCCTTTGAGCCGGTACTTCATGTCCCAGATCTGCTGCGAGATCGAGGTCACCGCCGCCATGCGCCGCTCCGCTTGCCCGAACCCGAGGGCCTCGCCGCCTGAGCCGAGTGGCGAGGGCTAAATCGCCGTGAATCCAATCTGTTGCATCAGTTTAAGGAGCGCCATGATCGAGGTCAATCGAAAACGTTCCTGTTCTGTTTCCACAGCAGCAACGATGCTTAAGTCCTTGTCAGGGAAGCAGCGCCCGAATTGATCCTCGTAATTCCTCGTGGACCTGGCCCTATTCACAATTCGTCAACAAGCCTATGCACATAGGCGCGCGTGCGCGACGTGAAAAGCCTCGCCGCTAGCGTTCTGATTCGAAAGCTCGTCTCACCCGGAAATAATCGTCATTGCGAGCGCAGCGAAGCAATTCAGGGCGCCTGGCGCGAAACTCTCTCTGGATTGCTTCGGCGCCCTTCGGGCGCCTCGCAATGACGTGTGTTTTCCTGACGTGGTGAATTTCAGAACCAGGACACTAGCGCCCGCCTCGAGGTCTCTCCTCCGGCGCCGCGTTTAGGCGTACGCACGCGCCTTCGGTGCGGCGCTCGAGCTCGTCGAGGAAGGCCTGGCGCGAGAGCCCCGGCTCGATCGCGGGCAGGAACTCGACGGTCATCAGGCCCGGCCGCTTGAGGAAGCTGCGGCGCGGCCAGAAGAGGCCGGAATTGAGCGCCACGGGAACGACCGGCAGCGCGAGCTGGCGATAAAGGGCGGCGACCCCCGGCAGATAGGGCCGGTGCTGGCCGGGTGCCGTGCGCGTGCCCTCGGGAAAGATGACGAGCGGCCGGCCCGCCTGGATGCAGCGCTCGGCCGCGCGCACCATGCGCTTGAGCGCCTTGGCCCCGCCGCGCCGATCGATGGCGATCTGGCCCGTCTTGGCGAGGTACCAGCCGAACAGCGGGATCGCGAGCAGCTCCTTCTTGAGCACGATGGCCGGATCCCGAAGCAGAAGTGCCAAGAGGATGGTGTCCCACGCCGACTGGTGCTTGAAGGCGTAGATGGCACCTGCCTCGGGGTGCGGGCTATCGCCGCGGACCTCGTGGCGCAGGTCCAGGAGCGCCGAGAGCAGCAGCACGGTGCCGCGCGCCCACAGCCGGGCGAGGCGCACGAGCACGCCGCGCGGCAGCACGAGCATGGGCAGTGCCACGACGCAGACGAGTGCCGTCCAGCCGAAGAAAGCGAGATTGAAGAGGAGCGAGCGCAGCGCCGTCATCCGGCGACCCTGACACCGCCGGCATCCGACGGGCCGGCAAGGCTGTCGCGCAGCAGGGCGAAGAGATACTTGTGGTATTCGCCGAGGATGAGGCCGGCTGTCCCCGGCCACGCCCACCAGTCCTCCTTGACCCGCGTGGGGAATACCGGATGCGGAACGATCGCGATATCCGGCATGGCGTGGTGGAATTCAAGGAGACTGCGCGGCATGTGATAGGCGGCGGTGACGAGGCGCAGGCTATGATAGCTCTCGGCCGCCATCCACTCCGCCGTCTCGCCGGCATTGCCGAAGGTCGAGTCGGCGGCGTGGCCGAGGACGATGCAGCACTCGAGATTGGCCGGCGCACGGCGCGCCACATGGAGGAGGGCCGTGACCTCGACGCCGCGGTAGACGCCCGAGACGAAGAGCTTCTGCGCCTTCTTCGCGGCCAGGAGTGCTAAGCCCTCGTCCAGACGCGCGCTCCCGCCCGTGAGCACCACGATCGCGTCCGTCACGGTCTCGGGGTCGGCAACGCTCGAGGGAATGCGGCTCGCGAACCAGGCGAGTCCGCCGGTCCACGAGAGTGCGCACAAAAGCACGATCGCGGCGGCGATGGCGAGTCGGCGCTTGAGCGGCCCTTCGGGAAGGCGCATGGCTCAGACCATGCGGGCGAGGGTGGCAAGCACGGTCGCGCGCGCCGTGAGCATGGCGATGAGACCGCTCGCGAGCGGCAAGGGCAGGAGTGCTGCCCACTGCCAAAGCGAGAGCGAGAGGTCGGGGATGAGGCCGGCGCCGCTCGGCTCGGTGAAATACCCGGCGGCAAGAATCGTCGCCGCGGCTCCCGCCAGCCCCGCCACTCCGCCGCGCAGCGCCAAGGCGAGCGCCTGCCACTCGAACTGGCGCGCGACGTAGGAATCCTGGGCGCCGATCAGGTGCAGGACCTCGATCACGCCCGCGTGGATGGCGAGCGCGGTGCGCGTGCTGAACACCGTCACCGCGGCGGCGGCGGCGGCAATGAGCGCCAGGATGACGGCGGCGATCAACTCGATCGAGCGGCCGAGCGCCACGAGGCCGTGGAGCCAGCGCTGGTGGTCGTCGAGCGTGGTTCCCGGCACCGCGTCCGCGAGCCGTGCTGCGAGCGCCTTGAGGTCGAGCTCGGTGCCGGCCTTAAGACGCACGTCGATGAGGACCGGCAGCGGCAGCTCGCGGAGCTCGGCACTTCCGAGCCAGGGCGCCAGCAGCTCGGCGACCCGCTCGTCGCTCAGCACCTCGGCGCGCGCAATGCCCGGCGTGCCGAGGAGGAGGGCGACGGCACTCTCGACGCGCACGTGGCGCACCTTGGGGTCGGCGTCGTCCGGCGGCATGATCTCGACGGTGAGCGAGCCGAGCAGATTGCGGCTCCAGCGCTCGACCGCGCTGTTGGCGGCGAGCGCGCCTGCGAGGGCGAGGGCCGCGAGATAGATCATGAGGGCCACGATCCACGGGATGAAGCGGCTCGACGCGTCCTTGGCGAGCGGCAGGTCGGAGCGGCGCCGCATCCTCATGAGGCCGCCGTGCGCCGGCTCGCCGGCACGCGCGTGAGCTCGCCGCCCTCGAGATGGAGGATCTCGTGGTCGAAGCGCTTGACCAGGCTCTCGTTGTGGGTCGCGACCACCACGGTGGTGCCGAGCTTGTTGAGCTCGTCGAAGAGGTAGAGCAGGCGCACGGCGAGATCGTTGTCGACGTTCCCCGTCGGCTCGTCGGCGAGCAGGAGCGCGGGGCGGTTGATGACCGCGCGCGCGATCGCGATGCGCTGCTGCTGGCCGCCGGAGAGAACGGGTGGGGTGGCGTCGATATGGTCGGCGAGGCCGACCCAGGCGAGGAGCTCGGCGACATGCTCGCGCACCTGCTCGTCCTTGGCGCCGGCGACGCGAAGCGGGAGGGCGACGTTGTCGAGGGCGGAGAGATGGTCGATGAGGCGGAAATCCTGGAACACCACGCCGATGCGGCGGCGCAGCGCCGGCAGCTCGCGGCGGCTCGTCGTCGCGATGTCGCGGCCGAAGAGCGTGATGAGCCCGCGCGAGGGCCGCTGCGCCAGATACATGAGCTTCAGAAGCGAGGACTTGCCGGCACCGCTCGCGCCGGTCAGGAAGTGAAAGGAGCCGGCGGGCAGCGCGAAGCTCACATCGCACAGGACTTCCGGCCCCATGCCGTAGCGCATGCCGACGTTCTCGAAGCGGACGACCGGTTCCGTCTGATCCATGACGCTGGAATGGCTCTCGCGGCAGCCGGGCCAGCATGGCACGGGCAAGGAGCGAGGTAAAGCGCGGCGGGCCGTAGCGGGTCAGTCTCACCTCGTCCTTCGAGACGGCCGCTTCGCGGCCTCCTCACGATGAGGTGAAACCCAAGCTCCAAGTCCTCATCCTGAGGAGCGTCGCACTTGCGACGCGTCTCGAAGGATGGGGACTTGGGCAACGCGGCCCACTACCCCCGCAGCGTGCGGGAGCCTTGCTTGCCAGGGGACGGGATCAGGCCCTATAAGAGTTAAGCCTGATAACGATCTCGGGGCGGCGGCAGAAGACCGGCATAGGATGATCCTCGACTGTCCCAGTTGTGCGACGCGCTATCTGGTGGCGTCCGAGCAGATCGCTCCGCGCGGGCGGCTTGTCCGCTGCGGGGTGTGCCACCACACCTGGCATCAGGAGCCGGCGGAGGAAGTACCGCTCGAGGTCGAGCCTGCTCCGCGCACGGCCGAGGCGGGCCCGAGCCAGGCGCGTGCCGCCGGCGAGCTCATCGGCGAGCGGGCGGCAAGCGAGGCTCGCGCCACGAGCGAGCTGCGCCCGATCCCGCGCGGCTCGAACCTGCCCGCCTTTCCGCCGCGGCCGAGACGGCGCACTCCGGTGCTCGGTTGGGTGGTCCTGGTGCTCGCCGTGGCAGCGCTCCTCTACGGCACCTTCGTCGAGCGCGCGCGCATCGTCGAGTTTTGGCCGCCCGCGGGCAGGCTCTTCATGCTCCTCGGCGTCATGCCCGAGCCCGTCGGTGCCGGGCTGGAGATCCGCGCGGTCACGAGCGAGCGCGCGAGCGAGAACGGGGTCGCGGTCCTGCGCATCGCCGGCGAGGTGGTCAATATCAGCGGCGTAAGCCGCGACGTCCCCCCGCTCGTCGCCGTGCTCGAGGACGCGCGCAAGCGCAAGGTGCAGCAATGGACCTTCAAGGCCGGCGAGACGAAGCTCCTGCCCGGCGAGGCGGCCAAATTCTCGACCAGCGTCGACAACCCCCCGGACGAAGCCACCGACATCGACGTCGAATTTCTGCCCGTGGGCGGCTGAGTAGGTTTATTGCCCTACTAAGCAAAAACCGTCATTGCGAGCGCAGCGAAGCAATCCAGCGTGCCTCGTGCGAAACCCTTTCTGGATTGCTTCGGCACCCTTCGGGCGCCTCGCAATGACGAGTCTTTTCCCGATGTCGGGAATTTCAGGACCGAGACGCTAGAACCGCTTGAGCGGGTACCGCTCTAGCTTAGCGATTCGAAAGTTTGTCCCACTCGCTGATAACCGTCATTGCGAGCGCAGCGAAGCAATCCAGTGCGTCTGGTACGTGACCCTTTCTGGATTGCTTCGGCGCCCTTCGGGCGCCTCGCAATGACGAGTCTTTTCCCGATGTCGGGAATTTCAGGACCGAGACGCTAGAACCGCTTGAGCGGGTACCGCTCTAGCTTAGCGATTCGAGAGTTTGTCCCACTCGCTGATAACCGTCATTGCGAGCACAGCGAAGCAATCCAGTACGCCTGGTACGTGACCCTTCTGGATTGCTTCGGCGCCCTTCGGGCGCCTCGCAATGACAGGTGTTTTCCCGATGTCGGGAATTTCAAAACCAGGACGCTAGAACCGCCTGAGCAGGCGGTCGATGTACTCGCGCTCGAGCTCCGGGCGCTGGCGCTCGCCGGCGCGGCGCTGCAGCTCGTCCTGGATCTCGCGCGCGCGCTGCACGTCGCCGTGCTCCGGGATGGCGACGTCGTTGCCGTCGAAGGCGCCGAAGCCGGGCATGACGCGGCCCATGGGATCGCGCGAGGGGCCGAAGGCGTCGAGATCCTCCGAGTCGCCCTCCTGGCCGAGCCTGTCGCGCAATCCCTCGAGCATCGCCTGGCGCCCCTGACGCAGGGCCTCGAGCGCCTGGGTTTGCGCACCCACCGCGTCGCCCGGCGCGTCGCGTCCCAACGCCTCCGCCGCATCGCGCATGGCGCGCTCGGCGCGGCCGAGCTGCCCCGGAATCCTGCCGGACATGTCGCCCAGGCGGCGCATGATCTCGCCGAGCGCGCGGCGCAGCTTCTCCTGGTCGGCGGCGCTGTTGCCGCTGCCCGGCTCGCCGAGCGGCATCCCCATGCCGCCCTGCTGCGCGTCGCGGAAGGTACGTTGCAAAAGGCGGTCCTGCTGGCCGATGAGCTCGTCGAGGCTGCGCATGAGGGCGCTGGCGCCGTTCTGGTTCTGCCCGCCCGGATTGATGCGCGCCGCGCGCAGGTTCTCGAGCATGTCCTGCAGCTGGGCGAGGAGCTGGCGCGCCGCATCGCGCGCCCCCGTGCGCGCCATTTCCCGCATGCGCTCGAGCAGCTTCTGCAGATCGCGGCGCTCGAGGAGCTGGGCACCCTGGGCGAGCGGCGACTGGTTCTTGTCGGGATTGCGCAGCTGCTGCTCGGCGAGCGCCTGCAAATAGCGCTCGATCGCGTCCTGAAGCTGCGCGATGAGCCGCTCGATCTCCTGGTCGGGCGCATTGCGGTCGAGCGCATCCATGAGCTTCTGCTGCAGATCGCGCAGCTCGCGCTCGGCAATCGAGAGATGGCCGTCCTCGACCGCAAGGGCGGTGTCCCACAGCAGCTGCTGAACGGCCGCAATGCTCTCCGGCCGGCCCGAGAAATCGAGCCGGGCCCGCGCCGCGATGAGCGAGAGGAAGACGCCGATGTCGCCGCCGAAGGCAGAGTGGCGAGCGGCGATCCCGCTCAGATGGGCCGCCACCTCGAACCGCCGGCCCGGATCCTCGGTGAGCATCTTGCGGTTCTCGATGATGGCGCGCGCCACCGGATGATTGAAGACGCGCTCGGGCAGCACCATGGAGAACGGCTCGCTCTTGCCCACGTGGCCCGGCTCGTCGAGCGCGGTGAGCTGGATGGTGACCGGCAGTCCGGCCCACGGGTGGGGGGTGAGATCATGGAAGCTCGTCTCGTGGGCCTGCTTGGGATGCCCTCCCGAGAGCGGCAGCTCGAGCTCGATCGGCGCCTCGCCGGCGCTTGCTCCCGCGCGCTTGATCTCCGCCTTGACCGCGGCGACGCCGTAGTCGTCGCTCGCCACATACTCGAGCCGCAAGGTCGAGCGCAGCGTGCGCGAGGGCGGCGTCGCGAACGCGATCGTGGGCGGCAGGTCGGGCACGATCGTGATCGCCCACTCTGCCACCGTGCGGCCGCCCTGCTGGACGGCGAGATGATCGCCGCTCTCGATTTTGTCCTCGAGCTGATAGGTGGAATTGTCGACCGCGTTGAACGGCACGCCCCGCTCGCCGACGAGAAGACGCGGCGCGCCCGCTCCGCCCTCGAGGCGCGCGAGCACCTTGCTGCCGAAGGGCACGTTCACCGGGCTCGACGGGCTGCCGATACCCTGCCTCTCCCCGCCCGCCGGCGCACCTGCACCGGCGCGGAGGAAGATGGGCGCCAAGCGCGTGTAGGCGGGCGGGGTGAGCCAGAGCTGCACCACAGCTGGCGTACGCGGGGTGACGGCGCCGAGCGCAGGCAGGAACGCCCCAGCGAGCCGCCCCGGCGCATCGCCGCGCGCGTCGAGCAAGCCGATCGCGAGCAGGAGGAGAAGGGCCAGGCGGAGTGCCAAGGGATCGCGCCCCGGAAGCCCCGGGCGCGGGAACGCCACGCGGACCTTGCCGAGCATCTTCATCATGCGCGCGAGATGGGCGCGCCAAAGCGCCTCGGCGAAGGCGTCGCCCTCACCCACGGCGAGCTTGTCGTCAAGTGCCGTGAGCGGGCGGTGGGCAAGCGCGCTGTCGCGCTCGATGCGGCGCTCGGCGGCGGCGACGCTCGGCAGGCTCAGCACATGGGCCAAGCGGTAGGCCGAGCCGCCGAGGGCCAAGCCGAAGCCCAGGAGGAGCAGGAGATGAAGCCAGCCGGGGAGAAGTGCGAAGAAACCGACGAGGGCAAGGGCCGCGAAAAGGCCGACGATGCCGACCGCGGGCCACGCGGCCGGCCATAGCTTCTCCCAGAAAAGGGCGAGGCGCGCCAAGCGCAGCGTGCGCGGATTGAGTGCCGCCGGCCCGTCTTTTTCAGGTACCGTTTCAGGCACCGGGTGCCGCGCCGCCGCGGTCGAGCCCGTGCCTGGCTCCGCGATTTCGCGCGTATCGTTCGTCATGCCACACCGCGCGCCGGTCCGGTGGCAGGCACTCCGAGCCAGTCGGGAATCCGATCGCGCCGGAGCATGTCCTCATAATCCGGCCGCGCTCTCACGACGGCATAGCGTGAGCCCTTGACCATCACTTCCGGCGCCGGCAGCCGGGCGTTGTAGGTCGAGGCCATCACCGAAGCGTAGGCTCCCGCCGAGCAAATGGCAAGAAGATCGCCCTCGGCGAGCGGCGGCAAGGGCCGCGCGCGGGCGAGGAAGTCGCCCGTCTCGCACACGGGCCCGACGACGTCCGCGCGCTCCAATGCCGCATCCTTGGCCGGTGCCGTCACCGGCTTGATCGCGTGATAGGCATCGTAGAGCGTCGGACGGATGAGGTCGTTCATCGCCGCATCCACGATCACGAAGCGGTGAGCGGCCCCTTCCTTCACATAGAGCACGCGCGTCACCAGCACGCCTGCGTTGCCGACAAGAAAGCGCCCCGGCTCGAAGGCGAGTTGCGCATCCAGGCCCTTGGTGAGCTCTTTCACCATGGCGGCATAGGCCTCGACGGTGGGCGGGCTCTCGTTTTTATAGGTGATGCCGAGCCCGCCGCCGAAGTCGAGGCGGCGGATGTCGTGGCCTTGGACCCGCAGCTCCTTGGCGAGCTTTACGATGCGGGCGAAGGCGCGGCGGTAAGGTGCCAGGCTTTCGAGCTGGGAGCCGATGTGGACCGCAACGCCCTGCAAGCGGAGGTTCGCCATCGCGGCACCGCGCGCGAAGAGCCGCGATGCCTCGCTCAGCGGCACGCCGAACTTGTTCTCCTTCATGCCGGTGGTGATCTTCTCGTGCGTGCGCGCATCGACGTCGGGGTTGATGCGAAGTGCCGCCGAAACCGGCCGTCTCATGCCCTTGGCCAGCTCGCCCAGGAGCTCGAGCTCCGGCTCCGACTCGACGTTGATTTGCAGGATCCCGGCGGCGAGGGCGAATTCGAGCTCCGCGCGCGTCTTGCCCACGCCCGAGAAGAGGATGCGCTCGGGCGGAATGCCCGCGGCAAGGGCGACGCGCAGCTCGCCCTCCGAGACGACGTCGGCACCCGCACCTAAGTTCGCGAAGGTGCGCACCACGGCGAGCGTCGAATTCGCCTTGAGCGCATAGCAGACCATCGCGTCCACGTCCGCGAACGCCGCCGTGAATGTGCTAAGCCGGCGCTCGAGGGCCGCCGTCGAATAGCAATAGAAGGGTGTCTTGACCTCGGCGGCGATGCGCGCAAGGGGCACGTCCTCGGCGTTGAGCGCGCCACGGCGATAGGCGAACTCGCTCATCGGCCTCCTCTACTTGTCAGGCGGCTTCGGGTATTTCTGAGGGAGGGTGTTGATGTCCCCCGCTGGCACCTCGGGGTCTCCCTTCCTGCCGCAGCCGGCGAGCGGGCCCGCGAGGAAAGCCGCGATGAGAAGGGCAAGGATGATGCGGGTCACAGATAGCGCTCCTTGGCGCGCGCGATCGCGCGGCGCACTTGCTCGGGTGCCGTGCCGCCATAACTCGTGCGGCTCTTGACCGAATTTTCCACGCGCAGGACCGCGAAGACCTCCTCGCTGATGCGCGGCTCGATGGCGCGCATGTCGGCGAGGCTCAGCTGGTCGAGCCGGCAGCCGCGCTCCTCAGCTAAGCGCACGACGCGGCCGGTCGCATGGTGCGCCAAGCGGAAAGGCAGCCCGCGCGCGCGCACGAGCCAATCGGCGAGGTCCGTCGCGGTGATGAAGCCGTTGCCGAGGGCTGCGCGCATGGCCGCCTTGTCCGCCGCCATGTCGCGCACCATGCCGGTCATGGCGGCAAGCGCGAGCGCGAGCGTGTCGGCCGCCTCGAACACCGGCACCTTGTCCTCCTGCATGTCCTTGCCGTAGGTGAGCGGCAGGCCCTTCATGACGATCAAGAGGCCGGTCAGGTTGCCGATCAGGCGGCCGGCCTTGGCGCGCACGAGCTCCGCCGCGTCCGGGTTCTTCTTTTGCGGCATGATCGAGCTGCCGGTGGTGAAGGCGTCCGAGAGGGCGACGAAGCGGAACTGGTCGCTCGACCAGATGACGATCTCCTCGGCAAGGCGCGAGAGATGCACGCCGGCGGTGGCGGCGG
>DATEQI010000087.1:0-9573 GCA_035272805.1 Alphaproteobacteria bacterium
GCTGGTTTGGCGCCAGACCGCCCTAGCCGATATTTGTCATCATGTCGGCCACTCCCGCTATATAGGCAGTGCACACTGTTTCGCCCGCGATTTCGGAAATTGAAGCGCGGGCGTCTTTGCCGCGCATGCAGATTTGATAGAGGTCTTGAACGGTATCCTGTTGGCTCAGCGCGGAGGCGACAGGCGCGAGCGTCAGTGCGCCCAACGATGCAAATCTCGATCTAAGCGCCCATGCTCCATATCCACGGCTTTACGACCAAGGCTGAGGCCGAAGCTTGGATCAAAGACGCCTCAGGGGACTGGTTCAAGAAATACACGGCGGCAATGACGTGAGACAGTGCCGAAAGACTAGCTCACCGTCCGTAATTCAAGCGCCCGTACCGATATCCGTGCGCTGATCGCCAATTATTGATAATCGCCAACGCATCTAAACGGAGATTTGCCGCAGAAGTGCTACTACATGGGCTTCTGCGCTCCCACCCGCGCGATCGAGCCATCTTCGAGCCCCGCTACCCGCGCGGGGCCCTTCATCTTTTAAGCATCCCACCTAATTCGATATGCACTCGGTGCGGCGTAAGCACGAGCGTTCCGTCCGACCGCACCGCTTCCATCTGGCAAGCAAGCTCCATCTTGTCAATCCACTTGGGCTTCCGGCAATGCTCGATTTCCTTGAGGTGTTGCCCTCCTTCGGTAACCACCTCCACGGAATGGAGAAGCTGGTCGCCGGCCTCCTCTCGGGCGCAGTCGAAGGCAATTAGTCCATCTGCCGTGGAGGGGTCCCCAAGATTGTAGCAATTGTCGGAAAGCACCACCCGCTCACCGCTCGATCTTGCGAGGAGGATGCGTTCGCGGCGGCCCTCCAACGGATCGTCGGGTGCTTCGACGAAGTGGCGGACTATGACTAGCGAAGCGTCCTGCGAGAGGGGCAGTACCGCGGAAATGCGGTCGCTGTCGCTCCAGTTGACAGCGTTCCTCGGCACTGCGGCGATCGACGGATCGACGGCGGAAATGCGCAAGGACAGCAGCGACCCTGGCTTGACGTCGCATTTCTTGATGTAGGCGTCCTTGATCGTCGCCTTGATTCGATCCAGCGCGGCGCGCGCGTCTTGGGACGAGCTGCTGATCTCGGCAGCAAAGGCGAGGAGATGACGCTGCTCTCCGCAATCTCCGGTCTCAATGGCCAGCCCATGCGGCGCGACCGGGGCGAGCTTACGCCCTATATCGGCAATGAGTGCCGGATCCTTGTTGCTCGCCGCGACGACGAGAAACACTTGCTCGGCGAGTGCTGGAACGGCAGCCGTGATAAGGCAGACAACGCCGATCACGCAGGAACGAATCATAAGCCGCTTTCGCGTTGAACTTGCGAGAGCTGTGCATTCGGCACCAGTTGGACATGCGCCCAGTCGTGAAAGCTCGACCAATCGCCGCCCCAGTAGAGATTTTGCTTCTTCGCCTCCTCACCCAGCGCCTTCCAGAATCCTGAGGACGCCGCCTCCGGCGACCAAGCGTAACGCTGGTCGATGATATCCGCGGCATAAGCGTTCGGGGTGCCATCCTTCAATTGTGAATTGTGAAAACTGAATTTCACCTTCGAATGGCCCTTCTTGTAGAGATCGAGCTGTACTGCCACCGAGCGCCAGCCGTAGAAGATTGCCGGCTTGAACCCGCGGCCCGTCAGAGCTGCGAGGACCGCCTTGACCTTCGGGCGGAGCCGCGGGTTCATGCTCAGGAGCTTCTTATCCTGGCTCCATTGCGCGCTGTCGCCGCTCCACTGCGCAAGGCCGGGGGCCATGGTTGGCCCTTGCGTGCTGGACAACTGCATCCAGCTCTGTCGGCCCGGCTCGACCACACCATCCGGATGCGCCATGAACTTCGACTGGAAGCGTCGGATGGCGTCGATCGTTTTACTGCCACAAATGCCATCGACCGCTCCGGGATCGTATCCCTTCGATTTCAGGAGACGTTGGACAGTGATAACGTCGTCTTTGAAATTCTTCCCCCCGTTACCCACGCCTCCCAGAATCATGGCATGACCCTCCTGCCAACCGACATTCCCCGGATGACCAAGGATTTCGTGTAATGATGTTCCAGTTCGACCTTACGGACAAGCGAATCTGAGGGCGCGGAATGCCACAAGGGCCGAGATTCAGCGAATTTAGGGATCATCCGACCTCCGGAGCATGGTTTTCCCGTCATCAAGGCGCGCGTCTCCCCGCGTTCTTCCACACGACATTCCGGAAACCCTCACGTCGGCCGGGGCGGCGCCCGCAATCGGGCGACGAGCCGTAGAATGCCGGCGGAGGACCGGCATGAGAGGCGAGTCCATTTGATCGCGCCCTTGCCCTCCTTTATCCATTGCTCCGCCGTGCCGCGCTGATTGTAGAACGCCACGAGGCGCTCCGCCGGCCTCGTCAGGTTGGTGACACTTGAGCCGCGAAGCGGATCAAGGCCGACGCGCGATCGCCGACGATCCAGCGCATCGCCGGATCGTAGCTCAAGCGCTCGGCGTCGTTCACGTCCTCGTAGCCCGCGAGCCGTCCGAACACGGACTGCCGCAGCAAGCCGACCAGTGCGTGCCGACCGTTCTTGCCCGTGCGCGCATCGGCGAGCAGCTCGCCCGCCCTCACGCTCAACCCCAGCGCATCGTCCGGCTCGCGATACGCCAGCAGTCCGGCATCGGAGGTGATCACAGCTCCGCGGAATCGCGGCATCGGACGGCGGTCGAAATCGAGCCTCAACGCCCCGCCGGTCGATTCACCGGCCGGGTCCCCCATGACCGCCTCACGCGATCCAAGATAAGATATTGAATCTTATGTTAGAATCGCGCAAGAAGCAGTGCAAATCCGGACACCATCCGGGGAATGCGGGTTTAGACGGCGAACACGGCGTCCGAGCTGTCCTCGCGGAACGGCACGTGCTTGAGCCACGAATTCCAGCCAAGGCGAGGCTGGTAAATCCCCTCCGCTCCGACGCGGAGGCGCGGCACTTCCTCCTTGGCCAAGGTGAGCTGGACGTCGAACTCCAGCTCGGGCCCGACATAGAGCTGGGTCAATTGCGCGAGGCGTGCGAGCTCCTCGCTCCCGGGCATGAGGCGGGCGAATTGCTCGTAGCTGAGCGGCCCGATGCGGAGCCGGAAGTTGCCTTGCACGTCCCACACCCGCTCGCCGACGACGGCGTCGACGCCGAGCCCCATGAACTGGCCTTGCGGCGCTGCCGGGCTCGGCAGGGCGGAGCGTTGATCGAGGGCAAGCGCAAGCCAGCGGCCGCGGAACTGCTCGACGCGCACCGGGCGGCCCGCATAGTCCGAGAGCATGGCCTCGAGCGCCATCGCGGAGCGCGGCCAATGGGCGAGATGGCCGCAATAGTACAGCAGCGTCTCGTCCTCGACCTTGAGGCGGCCCCTGAGATGGCCGGTGGCGAAACCGATGATGGCAAAGAGGCTCAAGCTGATGGGATCGTTGCCGCCCGGGCCGGCGCGCTCGTAGGCCGGCGGCAGGCGGTATTTCTGCCACGCGCGGTAGAAGAACGAGATCGCGCGGTGGTTGAAGAGGTCGAAGAAATCGCGCAGGGCGTTGTCCTTGGCCCGCACGCTGCGGATCATGAGTTCGGTGTAGCGCTGCGGCAGCACGCCGCTCTGGCCGGTGAGCCCGAGGAAGCTCACCGTCATCGAGGGCCGGCGCGGCCACATGCCGTCGCCCTCGTCGCCGCTCGCGCGCTGCACTTCGTTGACCGCGGCAGCCGGGAAGCTAAGCCCCACCGTCGCCCGGAAGCGCGCGGACTCCTGCAGCGGATCGCCATCCTCGCCGATGCGCGCCGGTGCGGGGGCCGCCGCGTCGACGGCAGCACGCCGGGCACCCTCTTCCAGGATCCGCACGGCCTGGAAGAACTCGAAGGCGTACGGCTCCTGCAACAGGCGCTCGATCAGAGGAGTTCGCGTTCGCCGGCTCTCGGTGGCCATCGTCTGAGCTCCCCGGGCCGCCCCTTGATCGCGGCGACAAGCCTGGTGAATGTGTTGATCGTGGCGTAGCGCGCGAGGAAGCGCTCGAGCACGGCGGCGAGGAGGAAGAGACCGCTGCCCGAGAATCGCTCGGCGTCGAACTCGATCCTCACCTCCGTGCCGCGGCAGACTGCATTCGCGTTACGCGAGGGTGCCCGCCCGACCGTAGGACGGCTTTTCACGCTGACGATGCTGTCAATCACCCGGCGCGTCTCCTCCGAGTCCCGGAAATCATAGAGCTTCAGGATGTCGCGCAAGGCGTCGGCGCCCTCGCTGTCGTCGCTCAACGAGAGATGGTTCAGGGCCAGGTGCGAGATCAGCCGCCAGCGGCCGCGCTGCCTGAGCGGGGGCCGCAAGGTCGCCGAGGGCGGCACGATGCAGGCAACGGACGAGACGGGTGCGGCACCCTCGACGAGGAAGAGGTAGGGATGCCCGCCGCCGACGGGAAGCGTGCTCGGCAGCTCGCGGTTGAGCGCCGTGACGTAGATCGAGACGACGGTATCCGCGGGCTGGGAGGGGTTGAAATCGAGGTCGAGCAGCGAGAGGTATACCTCGGTTCCGGGGTCGGCCCCGCCGGCTGCGCGCCGCGAGGCGAGCCAGAAGGCGCGCCTACCCTCCCGCTCGCTCGCATGCTTGGTCGAGTAGAAGGGCTCGAAATGCAGCTCATGGCCGTCGTGCGCCGTCGCCTTCACCTCGTCCAGCGAATAGACTTCCGTGGTGCCCGGCCGCCGCGCCTCGGCGACCACGCGGTATTCCGAGACGTTTCGCGTGAGCTGGATCGGCTCGGCCCACAGCGCGAACAGATTGACGATCGGCGCGCAGCCGAGCGCAAAGGATTCCCGCGAGACCGTGCGCTCCAGCTCGATCATGGTGCGATTGAGGTAGATGAAGACCTCGAGCCGGTTGCCGGCACCCAGGAGGACCTTGGCCGAGAGCTGCGTCAGGTCGAGGAAGAGGAACTTGTCGGGAAAGGCGAAATACTCGGTCAGCGTGCGGTATCCCGCGAAGGAGCGCGCCGGATAGGGGATGATGCCCTCGTCCTTCGCGAAGCCCACGGGACGGATCGCCTCCGGGCCGAGCAGGACCGGACTGGCGTCCGACGACGAATCGGCAAGTGCCATCGAGACCGTGTTGTTGAAGATGAGCTCGTAGAGCGGAAACGCCTCCTGGGGCTGGCCGCGCAGGAAGACGCGCAGCTTGTCGAGCGCGAGCTGCGTGAAGGTCATGTCGGCGGCGATGCAGCGCAGCGTCAGGTGAAGGCAGGCGACGGCACCCGCGCGCGCCGCCTGGGGATTGGCGGGAGCGACGAAGGGCCGCCCGGCGAGCGAGGCGGACTCGATCACAATCGGCCACAGCGTCGCCGGATAGCAGGTGCGGAAGCGGCAGGTCTCTCCGCCGACGGGCTCGCTCTCGAGCTCGGTTCCCGCGGGTACCGTATAGTGCGTCGTCTGGTCGGGCTGCCCGGTGAACTGCACGATGGCCATCGACGGGATGGGTGCGGTGTAATGCGGGTAGAGGATGCCGAGCAGCGCATCGCTGAGCTCGGGAAAATCGTCGTCGAGCTTGTGGCGCAAGCGTGCATTGAGATAGGCAAAGGCCTCGATGAGGCGCGAGACGTGCGGGTCCTCGATCGTCTCAGGCGTAAGGCGCAGCCGGCCGGCGATCTTCGGGTGCGCATTGGCGAACTCGGCGGCGAGGCGCCGGATGTAGGTGAGCTCGCGATTGTAGTAGGGCAGCAGCTCGTCAGACATTGGGCTTCGTGGTCATGGCAAAGCTGTGGGTCACCGGATCGAGATAGCTGTCGAGCACGATCGCTTCCGGGGCCGGCTGGGCATACATGAGCGCGTCGATGCGCAGTCTGAGCGTGCGGTCGAGCGGCTCGACATTGTCCAGGAGGATGACGCTCACCCGCTGGAAGCGCGGCTCGAAACGCTTGATGACCTCCTCGATGGTCGCCCGGAAGGTCTCGCGATGCTCCTCGCTGCTGAGATCGAGCCCGGAGAAATCGGGGATGCCGTACGTCAGCAGCGATGTCTCGAGCTCCGTAAGGTCCGCGGGCGGCGAGATGCAGCGCTGCCGCGTGTTGAGGAGTGCCTCGAGATCGCGCCGGACGGCCCGGCGCAGCTCCTGCACATACTGTCCGCGCTGGCGCGGATCGTCGTGCGTGCGCTCCGGATTGGCATCGAGCAGCCGGTCGAGCACCGACTGCAAAAGGGGCTGGTCGGGATCGATCCTAGCCATGCGCCGCAACCCGCCCCGTCATCGCTATCCGCCGCGCGCGCGGGAAGGCCGGCGAAGGACTGTGGTGCCGGCTTTCGAAAATTCGATGTACCCCCCACCCCAACCCTCCCCCTCAAGGGGGGAGGGGGCTCTCGGCGGCAGCGCCGCTGTTTTCCCCTCCCCCCTTGAGGGGGAGGGTAGGGAGGGGGGCCTGCTACGCATTGATGAACCTGGCACTAGCCGACACTCCCCGCAAACTCCAGCGTCTTGATGTCCATGATCGGCACGCTGTCCTCGCCGATGAGAAAGCTGCGCTGCCCGATGCCGCGCACCGGTGCCGCCTCGCCGCCCACCCATTCGGTGGCCCGTCCGAGCCTGAAGCTGTCCTCGAGCGCACCGTCTCCGGCACTGTAGATCGCGGGCAGGAAGACCTCGCCGTCGGGGCCGCCCGACACCACCATGTGGGCGCGGCGCCAGAGGAGATCGCGCGGCCGCTCGGGGGCGGAGAACTCGACGAGCTCCACGCGCGCCATCGGGATCCAGTAATATTTTCCCGTGCTGGTGAGGACCTCGAAGAAGCTGGAGGTCAAATCGTCGATGTCGCGCATGTCCTCGAAGGCCGCGCCGTTGCACTTGCCGGGCAGCTCGCCGCGCCCGGCCTCGGCGTCCTCGAGGAGGCGCTGCGCCCCGAGCGCGTCCTTCTCGCGCAGCCGGATCGAGGCCTCCAGGTGGAGCTGGAGCTGGGGCGAGGGCTGATCGAGGAACGCGGGAACGCGGCCCTCGGTGTAGAATTGCCGGCGCGCCTGCTCGCCGCGCACCAGCTGGCGGATGAGGGCGATGCCGAGTGCCGCCTTCATGTCCTGCTTGCCGATCGCGTCGAGATGCGTGTCGGCGCGGTCGATCTCGCCGGCGACCAGCAAGAGCTCGGCGAGGAAGGCGCGCAGGTTCGAGTCCGCCGGGTGGCGCTTGACCTCGTCGGACTGCGCCTCGATGGCCTCCCGCAGGCGGCCGGCCTTGTAGTGCTCAGTAGCGCTTACCGTCATCGCCTATCCCCCGCCGGGCTCAGCCGGCCGCGACCGTCGACAGCTCCGTGACCAGCCGGAAGCTGGTGACCACCTGGTCGAGCTGGAAATGCGGCCGCAGATGTATGGTCGCCGCATAGGAGCCGGGCTTGCCCGGAACGTCGCGCACCTGCACCATCGCCTCGCGCAACGGGTATTTGGCCTTGGCCTCGTACGAGGCGTCGTCGTTGCCGAGCGTGTAGTCCCTGAGCCAATCCGTCAAGCGCGTCTGGCATTCGCCGGCGGTGGTAAAGGAGCCGACCCGATCGCGGCAGATCACCTTGATGAAGTGGCTGAAGCGCGCGACGCAGAACATGTATTGCAGCATGGAGGAGAGCCGCGCGTTCATCGTCGCGGCCAGCCGGTCGTATTTCTCGGGCGTGCGCGCCGACTGCGTGCTGAAGAAAGCCGAGTAGTCCGTGTCCTTGCATTTGCAAAGCGCCATAAAGCCGAGCTCGCTGAGCTCGCTGTCCTGGCCTTCCGAAAGAGCCACGTCGGTCGAATAGCGGATGGCGATGCCGGCGGCATCGGTCTCGAAACAGCAGGTCGGTAGCTCGGTGACGATGCCCCCGGCCAGGATGTCGCGAGGTGCTCCCCGGATGTCGGCGAACCAGCCGTAGGTGATGAAGGCGCGCATGAGCACGCTCGCGAAGGCATAGCCGGCGTTGCCCCAGAGATAGCCGTCGTGATCGGCACCGGCTGCCGTCTCGATGAAGCGGAAGCCGTCGATGCGCGAGCCATCGTCCTTGTAGGGCTCGCGCATGAGGACGTGCGGCAAGGTGAGGCCGATGAAGCGGGCATCCTCCGTCGACTGGAAGCTCTTCCAGCGGATGTAATCGATATGGCCGAGGTTGGCCCGGATGTCCACGTGGATGCCGAGATCGCGGAAGCGGTCGACGCCGAAGAGTGCGGGTGCCGCACCCACGATGAAGGGGGCAAAGGCGGCGGCGGCAACCTGGGAGATGCCACGAAGCGCGGCCACGTCGTCGGTCGGATGCTCCGCCGAGCGCCGATGGTGCACTTCGTAGTCGCCGATCAGCACGCCGAACGGCTCGCCGCCGGGCATGCCGAATTCCTCGCTGTAGATCTTGTTGAAGAGCTGGCTCTGGTCGAACTCGATCGCCCGCTCGAGATCGCGGCAGAGCTCGCCCCAGGCAAGCTGCAGGAAGCGCAGCTTGACGTTTTCCGAGGTGCCCGCCTGCTCCGTCAGATATTGGATGCCCCGCCAGGAGGCCTCGAGGCGCTGGAAGCGCGGATGATGAAGCACCGCGTTGACCTGCGCCGTCAAGAGCGCGTCGAGGGCCGCGATGTCGCGATTGAGGGCGTCGACGATGCGCCGCCGCTCCGCCGCCGGCAGCGCCAGGAGGCGGTCGCCGTACCAGCTGGAGAGGGCGCGCAGAGGCTCGCCTTGCGCGAGGAATTCCTCGAGGGCCGGCCGCTGCTCCGCAGGCATGCCCTCGGTCCGGCCGAGCGCCAGGTCGACGACGTAGGTGCGCAACGGTCTCTGCGGGAGCCAAGCCCCCGCGTCGCCCCTTCCGGCCAGGCCCCGAACGACGGGAGACTCGTCCTCAGCACTGACTGCGTCGACCGCCATCGTACGGTCAGGTCAATTGCGGGATTCGCGCCACCATGCGCATCGAAGTCGTCAATTCCTCGAACTGGAGCCACGGCCGCATGTAGGCGATGGCGTTGTAGGAGCCCGGGCTCCCCGGGATCTCCTTGACGACGACCTTGGCATCGGCGAGCGGATAGCGCGCCTTCATGTCGGGACCCACCTCGGGATTGCCGTTCACATAGTTCGAGATCCAGCGGTTGAGCCACGCCTCGCAGTCGCTCACCTCCATGAACGAGCCGATCTTGTCGCGCGCCATGATCTTGAGGTAGTGCGCGAAGCGCGAGGTCGCCATGATGTAGGGGAGCCGCGCCGAGATGGCGGCGTTGCCGGTGGCCTCGGGGCGGTCGTACTTCTTCGGCTTCTGCGTCGTCTGGGCCCCGAAGAAGACCGCGTAATCGGTCTTCTTGTAGTGGCAGAGCGGCAGGAAGCCGAGCTTGCTGAGCTCGGCCTCCCGGCGATCGGTGATGCCGATCTCCGTCGGGCACTTCTGGTCGGGATCGCCGTCGTCGCTGGTGAAAATGTGGCTCGGCAGGTTCTCCACCTTGCCGCCCCCCTCGGCACCGCGGATGGCCGTGCACCAGCTGTACTGGGAGAAGGCGTTGGTCAGCCGGCCGCCCAGTACGTAGGCGGCATTCATCCAGGCATAGTGCTCGTGCGGCACCGGCTTGGCCTTGCCCTTC
>DATEQI010000088.1:0-2479 GCA_035272805.1 Alphaproteobacteria bacterium
GCGCGGCTGCTCGCGCGCGGGCTCGTGGGGGCACTTTACCTCGGCCGCATGGAGTTCGGCCCGCGGGCGCTCGGCAACCGCTCGATCCTCGCCAACCCGGCCGAGCGCGCCATCAACGACGACTTGAACAAGCGGCTGGAGCGCAGCGAGTTCATGCCCTTCGCCCCCGTCGTCGCGGCGGAGGACGCGCGCGCTGTCTTCGATATCTCGCCCGTCAACGCTTATGCCTGCCGCTTCATGACCATCACCTGCGCCGTGCGGCCGGAGTGGCGGGAGCGTCTCGCGGGCGTCGTTCATGTCGACGGCACGGCACGGCCGCAGATCATCGAGCGCCACGAGAACCCGCTCTATTACGACATCCTCAGCGCTTTCAAGGCGCTGACCGGCCTGCCGGTGCTCGTCAATACCAGCTTCAACGTCCACGAGGAGCCGATCGTGAACGCGCCGCAAGAGTGCCTCAAGGCGCTCAGCGACGGGCGCATCGATTTCGTGATTACTGCCGGCGGCGTCTATGCCGCCGACGCGGCTCGGACGCTGGCCCCTCTCCCGCAAGCGGGAGACGGAGGGACCCCCGCGGGCCAAAGGCCCGCTTACTCTGCATGATGCATAAGAGGCGCGCTACGCGCGCCGGGCGTAGCGCTGGGAGGGTGAGGGACGACACCGACGTCGGGCAATCCCTCACCCTTCCCATCCCTTCGGGATGGGCCCCTTCCCTCTCCCGCTTGCGGGAGAGGGAATTCTTCACCACGCGCTAACCGAGCCGCTCCAGCAGATCGTGGACGAGCGCCTGCTCCCGCTCGCGGAGCGGATGGAGAGTGTCGCGGCTCACCTTGAAGGCCTTGGCGATGAGCCGGCGCACGAGACGCTGTCCCGCTGGCGTCAGGCCGAGCCGCTTGCGGCGGCGGTCATCCGGGTCCGCGATGCGGGTGACGAGCTTGCGCTCGATGAGGCGCTTGACGACACCTTGGATGGTGGCGGGATCCATCGCGGTCAAGCGTCCAAGATGGTTCTGCGACAGGCTGCCGTATTGGTGGATGCGGACGAGTGTCGTCCATTGCGTCGGCGTGAGTTGATGGCGCCCGAAATGACGCGTGAAGATGGCCGTCGCACGCTGCTGCGCCTTGCGCAGCACGAAGCCGATCTGGGCCTCGAGCGCGTAGCCGCCGAGTGCACCGTTGACGCGGCGCTTGGGCATGCCGATCAATGTCCGACCACTTCGGGCATCACGGTCGCGGGCGGGGTGTTGCGGCTGCGGCCCGAGCGCACGACGCCGTCGATGACGGTCATGCCGATGCCGGGGATGTCGCCGACCGCCACACTTTCGAGGAGCGTGTTGCCGGCACTGTGCTGCGCACGGTCCATGATCACGAAATCCGCCGCGCGGCCGGCCTCGATCAACCCGCAATCGAGCTTCCGGAGCCGCGCCGTGTTGCCGGTCGCCATGCAGAACACCTGCTCAGGCGGCACTTCGCCGAGGCTCGAGAGCAGTGCGATCATGCGCAGGATGCCGAGCGGCTGCACGCCCGAGCCGGCGGGGCTGTCGGTGCCGAGAATGACGCGCTCGAGCTGGCGCATCTCGCGCGCCGTGCGCAGCGCGAAAAGGGCCGCGCGCTCGTTGCCGTTATGGACGATCTCGATGGCGCGCTTGGAGCGCACGCAAAGCTCGAGGATCTGCTCGATCGGCAGCGCGGTGTGGCCGCCGTTGATGTGGCCGATCACGTCGGCATCGGCCTCGAGCACCACGTCCTTGTCGATGAGCCCGGAGCCGGGGATCGACGGCCCGCCCGTGTGGATCGTGCTGTTGATGCCGTATTTGCGCGCCCAGGCGACCATCCGGCGCGCCTCTTCCCCGCCCTTGACGCCGCCGAGCCCGACCTCGCCCAAAAGTGTGACACCCGCCGCCGCCAGCTCCTTGAAGTCGCTCTCGACCATGCCGTGCTCGAGCACCGGTGCTCCGGCGTGCACCTTGACCCCGCTCGGCCGGAAGCCCGTGAAGGCGCGCTGCGCCGTGATCGCCAGCGCCTTGAGGCCGACGACGTCCTTGGGCCGTCCGGGCAAATGCACCTCGCCCGCCGAGATCATGGTGGTGACGCCGCCGTGAAGGAAGCTGTCGATCCAGTTGAGCTGGGACTGGCGCGGCGTCCAATCGCCGAACACCGGATGCACATGGCTGTCGATGAGGCCGGGAGCGACCGTGGTTCCCTTGGCGTCGACCGTCACGGCCGCCTCTGCGGTATCGACGTCCTTCGCCTTGCCCACGGCGGTGATGCGCCCACCTTCCGCGACGACGGTGTCGGCATCGAGCACGGGCTTGGCGAGATCGCCCGACAACAGCAGCCCGATGTTGCGGATGACGAGCTTCCCGGCTGCTGCCGACGCCTGGGCTTCCGCCATGTTCTCCTCCCTTGCTTAGTGGGTCCTCGCGCCGGTTCGTTCGTACTCGAACAATCGACACTCTGGCAAAGCCGCGGCTAAAGAG
>DATEQI010000089.1:0-5926 GCA_035272805.1 Alphaproteobacteria bacterium
AGCTCAGCAAACCGCCGGAACGCCGATAGTCGACGGAAAGTGCTGCGACCTCGAGAAGCACGGGCGGACGTTGCGGGTCCGCGGCAGCCGCGGGCTTTGCGCTCGGATGGAGGGACCTCGGTGCGAAGAGTACCGGGTCCGTCGCGAAATGGCAGCGTGAGCGGTGCTGGCTCGCCGACACGGCGGCCAACGGCGGCCGCGCGGTGCGGCAGAGCTCGGAAGCGAATTCGCAGCGCTCGGCGAAGACGCAGCGCGAGAAGCGTGCGGGATCGCGCGAGGCCATCCCCGGGATGCCGTGAAGCTCGGCGCGTCCGGTGATGCGGGGCACGGCCGCAATGAGCCCGCGCGTGTAGGGATTGCGCGAATGCCGCAGGATGCGCTCGGCGGGGCCGAGCTCCATGAGCTCGCCGGCATAAAGCACGCCGATGCGGTCCGCGATCTCCGCAACCGCACCTAGATCGTGCGAGACGAAGAGGATCGCGGCGCGGACCTTGCGGCGAAGTGCCCGCACGAGCTCGAGCACCTTCGCCTGGACGATCACGTCGAGGGCCGTCGTCGGCTCGTCCATCAAAAGCACGTCGGGCTCGCAGCTGAGCGCGATCGCGATCACCGCGCGCTGCCGCATGCCGCCCGAAAGCTGGTGCGGGTAGGCGGCGTATGTCCGTTCCGGCTCGTCGAGCTCGACCGTGCGCAGGAGCTCGAGCGTGCGCGCGCGCGCCCGGCGCTCGTCGAGGCCGAGATGCCTCTCCAGCACCTCCGCGATCTGCCGGCCCACCGTCAGCGCCGGATTGAGCGCCGTGCCGGGGTCCTGATAGACCATGGCAAGACGCCGGCCTCGAATGCCGTCGAGCGTTCGCCGGTCGGCGTCGAGGAGGTTTCGGCCGCGATAGCGGATGGCGCCCGACTCGACGATCGCGTTGGCCGGCAGATAGTTCATGATCGCGAAGAGTGCGGTCGACTTGCCCGAGCCCGATTCGCCGACAAGACCCACCGCCTCGCCCTCGTGGAGCGTGACCGACAGGTCCTTGAGTGCGGGAAGGCGTTGGCCGCCCACGAGGAAGCTCACCGTGAGGTCCTCGATCTCGAGGATCGGCTCAGACATCGCGGAGCGAAGCCTTTAGGTGCAGGTGGTCGCGCAAGCCCTCGCCGAACAGATTGAAGCCGACGATCGAGAGGCAAATCGCGAGCGCCGGCCCCAGGAGCGGCCAGAACGACACGGCTATGTATTGCTGCGCTTCGTTGATCATGACGCCCCAGTCGGCGAAGGGCGGCTGGGTCCCGAGGCCCAGATAGCTGAGCGCCGCCCCGCCCATCAGCGCGAAGCCGACGTTGATGCTCGCCTCGACGATGATGGGCGGCCAGATGTTCGGCAGGACCTCGCCGTACTGGATGTAGAGTGCGCGCTCGCCGCGCGCCCGGGCGGCCGTGACATAATCCTCGCCCGCGGCCGCGAGCACGGCGCTGCGCACGATGCGCACGAACTTGGGCGCAGACGCGACGCCGAGGGCGAGGATCGCCTGGAGCTGGCCGGGGCCGAGCCCGACGATGATGAGAAGTGCAAAGACGAGCGTGGGGATCGACAGAAGCGCGTCGACGAAGCGCATGACGATCTGGTCGACGGCGCCGCGGAAGTAGCCGGTCGCGAGTGCCACCGGCAGCCCGATCGCAAGCCCGAGCCCCGTCGCGCCGAAGCCGAGCGTGAGGGAGCGCCAGCCGCCGGCCAGCACGCGGCTCAGCACGTCGCGCCCGTACCGGTCGGTGCCGAAAAGATGATCGAGCGTGGGGCGCGCCAGGCGATGGACGAGGTCGACCTGCGTGGGCGAATAGGGGGTGTAGAGGAAGCCGAGTGCCGAGGCCGCGAGTGCCGCGGCCGTGAGCGCCAGCCCGGCCCTGAGGTAGCGATTCGAGCGGCCTCGAGGGGCCGCGGCAGAGGTCTCCACCGTCACGGCTGGGCCATCCGTGGATTGAGCGCTGCGTGCGCCACGTCGGCCAGCAGATTGGCCGCCACGTAGACGGCGCCGATCACGAGGGCCGTGTCCTCGACGAGCGGAATGTCCCTATTGGCTACCGCGTAGACGATGAGGCGACCGAGCCCGGGATAGGCGAAAATCTCCTCGACGATGACGATGCTGCCCATGAGATAGCCGAGGTCGAGGGCGAGCACCGCGATCGTCGTGCCGAGTCCGTTGCGCAGGCCGTGGCGCCACAGCACGGTGCGCTCCGGAAGCCCCTTGAGGCGCGCGGTGCGGATGTAGTCGCTGAGCAGCACGTCGAGCATGCCCGAGCGCGTCTGGCGCAAGAGGTGTGCCGAGAGCACGAGCGTGAGCGTCGCGATCGGAAGGACGATGTGGGCGAGCCAGCCGGCCAAGGAAGCGGTCATGGGCACGAAGCCGCTCGAGGGGAAGAGGTCGAGGGGCGGCATTGCTACGAGGATGATGAGCGCGGGTGCGACGACGAAGTCGGGGATCGAGATGCCGACATAGCTTGCGGTGAGGATCGCGCCGTCGACCCGGCTGCCGCGCTTGACGGCCGCGACGACGCCCAAGGGAACGGCAAGCGACGCCGCAACGACGATCGTGCCGAGCGCGAGTGCCAGCGAGTTGAGGAAGCGCTCGGCGATGATCGGTCCGGCCGCCTGGTTGAGCGTGGTCGATACGCCGAAGTCGCCCGTCAGCATGCCGCCGAGCCAGCCGGCGAACTGCATGAGGAGCGGCTGGTCGAGCCCCAACCGGGCGCGCAAGACCGCCAGCGCCTCGGCCGTGGCGTTCTCGCCGATGATGGCCGTCGCCGCATCGCCGGGCAAGAGGTGCGTCAAGGCGAAGACGATGGCCGAGAGGATCAGGAGCGAGATCAGGCCGTAGAGGAGCCGCCGGGCAAGATAGGCGACGCCCACGGGTGCTCAGGCCTTGCGGCCGGGTGCATCCGGCGCGAGCCAGCAGTCTTCCAATCGCATCTCGGTGTTGATCGCACGCGCCGGCCAGTCGTTGACGTAGCTCCAGGCTGCGAAGAGCGAATTGAAGAAGTTGGGGATGATGAAGGGCCCCTCGTCGCTCGTGACGCGCTGAAGCTCGGCGTAGATCTTGCGGCGCCCGGCATTGTCGGTGACCTGCCGTCCCTGCTCGATGAGCTGCTCGACCTTCTTGCCGGTCTCGGTGCCGGCCCAGCGGCCCTCGTCGATGCCGAGCTTGGCGGAATAGAGCTTGCTCAGGATCGCGTCCTCGGTCGGGCGCGTGCCGTAGTTCCCGACGTAGGATTCGATCCCCTTGTTCCAGATGGTCGCACCATAGCGCGCGTTGTCCATCAGCTCGATGTTGAAGCGGATGCCGATCGGCTCCGCCATCGCCTGGACCACGACCGCCGTCTTCTCGCGCGAGGCCGGGCTGTTCGAAACGACGAGCTTGTGCTCGAAGCCGTCGCCGTGGCCCGCCTCCTTGAGGAGCTGCCGGGCCTTGACCAGATCCGGCTTGCGCAGCGCCAGGCTATTGTCGAAGAACTCGTAGGACGGCGAGATCGGCTCGTCGTCGGCGGGCGTGCCGACCCCGCCCGTGATCGCGTCCGTCATCTGCGGCCGATCCATCGCCAGGCGCAGCGCCATGCGCACGCGCGGGTCGTCGAACGGCGGCTTGTTGGCATAGAGCACGATATTGTTGAACGTGCCGCCCGGCACCTGGATCGCGTTGACGCCCTTGACCGCCGCGATGCGCTTGAAGGTGTCGGCCTCGACGTCTGCGATGCCGTCGACCTCGCGGTTCTCGAGTGCCGCGGTCTGCGCCGTGGTGTCCGGCAGGACGCGGAGGGCCAGGCGATCGAGGAAGGGACGGCCGGCGCGGAAGTAAGCGGGGTTGCGCTCCATCGTGACGTGGTCATTGGGCGCGAATTCCTTGAGCACGAAGGGCCCGGTGCCGTGGACCACGGCGTCGAGCTTGGCGAAGTCGGCGATGCCGCGCTCGGAGACGATCCGCGCCATCGGGCCGGCGAGCGCCTTGGGCAGATCCGCGTAAGGCGAGGAGAGCTCGATGCGCACGCTCAGCCGGTCGATCGCCTTGACGGCGGCGATCGGGCCGAGCTCGGCCTTATAGGGTGCTGCCGTCTTGGGATCGAGGATCTTCTCGATGGTCGCGACCACGTCCGCGGCACCGAGCGCCGAGCCGTCGTGGAACTTGACGCCGTCACGCAGCACGAAGGTCCACAGGTCGCCGTCTTGAGAGGGTGTCATGGACGCGGCAAGATCGCCCTCGACCCCGCCCGAGGCGGTCAGCCGCGTCAGGTTGTTGTAGAGATTGCTCGTCGTGCGCCACTCGTTGCCGAAGATGCCCATGATCGGGTTGAGCGTGCGCAGGTCCTTGTAGAGCGCCACGGTGAGCCGGCCGCCCGGCTTGGCCTCGCCATAGGCGCGGGCCGAGAGGATCGCCGGTATCGCGAGTGCCAACGAGCCGGCAGTGACCAGCCCGCCCGCAAACGCGCGGCGCGTGAGACGAAGCGATCCTATGCGTGAGGTGGCCATGTCTCGTCTCCCTCTCTTGCGCGCTGTCCGGAGCGGGCTCAGCTCGCCTCGCAGATGTCCAGGATCGACAGCATGTAGATCCTGATCATGTCGAGGTAGTCCGGGATGTCCACGCGCTCGTCCGGCATCGTATTGTAGCGCCCGCCCGGCCCGCAAACGATTCCCTCCATCTTCGCGCGATGGAGGAGATGGGCCGCATCGGTCCCGTAATAGCAGTAGGGCTTGAGCGCGCCGAGGGGCTGCGGCTCGCCGCGCACCGCCTGGTACGCGCCGCTCACGGCCTTGACGATGCGCGCATCGCGCTTGACCTCGAAGGGCAGCATGTCGGGGCGCTTGCCGCCGTGCTCGCGCATGACGCTGGCCTTGAGCCCCGGCATCTCGCGCTCGAGCTCGTCGAGGAGCTTGCGCAGATCGCGCATGACGCTCTCCTCCGACTGGCTGGGCGCGTAGCGGGCGGAGCCCACGAGGCGGCAATAGTCCGCGACCTGCGGCGGCCGCCAGTCGTGGAACTCGGGCGAGAGAGAGGCGCGCATGACGCCGATGTGGGCGCGGTTGACCGCGCGGTGCTCCTCGTTCGCAGCCCCGCTGAAGGCGACCCTATCGATGCGCGGGACGAGCGCGCAACCGGCCAGGATGGCATCGACGGCCTCCTCGCGCTTCGAGAGGTGGCGCGTATTGCCGATGAGCTCGACCGCGAAGCCGAAGGCGCCGGCGTGCAGCGTGAGGCCCTTGAGGTCGGTCGGCTCGGAATTGATGAAATGGTCGGCTCGAATGCCCTTCTCGATCGCCTTGACGGTGCCGATGCCGCCCTGCAGCTCGCCCACGACATAGGTGAGGATCACGTCGCCCTTGAGCCGCACCCCGTTCTCCAAGAGGGTGCGGAGCGCGCAGAAATAAGCGGCGTCGCCCGCCTTCATGTTGGAGACGCCGATCCCATAGATGAACTTGTCGTCGTAAATCCCGCCCCAGGGATCGACCGTCCAACCCTCGCTCGCCGGATTGGTGTCCATGTGGCCGTTGAAGAGGAGCGAGGCGCCGCCGCCCGAGCCTTTGAGGCGTCCGATTGCGTTGTAGCGGCCGCTCTCGACCTCCTGCAACTCGGCGGCGAACCCGTGCTGCGTCATGCTCTCGACCATGAAGCGGGCGAGCTCGCTTTCCCCCGGCGTGCCGCTGTAGCTCTTGAAGCGGACCATCGAGGCGAGGAAGTCGAGCGCGCGCTTCGCGTCCACGGATTGCAGCAACCGTCCCTTGTCCATCGTTCTTCCATTCTCGCGAAAGATGCAAAGCCGCAGGGTTTGGCGGCGAAGCAGTATCGGCGGGAGCGGTCGCGCTATGCAAGCGACATGACGGATGCACGAAGCCGCGGCGATGGGTAGCGGATCGTGCGGTCGGCGCGCAAGCGGGTCACGGCCGCGGCAGAGG
>DATEQI010000090.1:0-5891 GCA_035272805.1 Alphaproteobacteria bacterium
TGCGCGCTCAATTGCAGGAAAAGCAGCGCCATCGCGAGTGCGCCGCCGGCGGCGAGGCCGGAGATCGCGCGGAGCGCGAGCGCAAGGCGCCGGCGGTAGAGGGCGGCTGCGTAGACGACCGCCGCGGCCGACAGCATGAGCGCGAACGTCAGCTCGCCATAGAAAAGCCCGAACCCGACGAGAAAGAGAAGAGCCTGCGCCCGGCGCGGCCGCTCGCCGCCCAAAGCGTGCATGCTGCTCAGAAGCGCGAAGACGAAGAAGCCGGACCACACGCGGTCGGTCACGACGTGCCACTCTGCGTAGAGCACATAGTCCGTCATCAGGAGCGCGCAATAGATCGCGGCGAAGGCCGCCTCGGCGATGCGCGCGAAATAGCGATAGGCGAGCACGAGGGTGGCGGTGCCGATGATGGCCGTGGTCGCCATCACCTGGCTTTCGATCGTGCGCGCGCCGAAAACATAGATCAGAAAGCCGAAGATCCGGGGAAAATTGCCCTGGTGCGTGTAAAGGTAAGGGTGGGCCGCCGCATGGGGACTGAAGGACTCGTCGGTGATGCCCAGCGACCGGCCGATGTCGAAATGGAAGAGATTGTAGGCGTGCCAGAAGATCGAGAAGGACTCGTTGCCGTCCGTGACGTCGGGCATGCCGTGGCCGGCGACGAGCAGCCAGGCGTAGAAGGCGACGTAAAGCAGCGCGAGCGCGAGCACCCAGCGGCGTTCAGGGTTGAGGGCGGTCGAGGTCATGGCAGCTCCGCCGCCGCAATCGGCGGAGCGGCCGGCGCGCCTGCGGCCCTGCCGCCCGACGCGCGCGAGCGCTCAATGACGGCGCCGTATGCAAGCCAGGCCGCAGCCGCGATCCCGACCAAGCCCATCAGGATGCGAGAGATGAAAAAGAGCTCGCTCGCGCGATTGACGTAGCGGAACTCGATCTCCCCTGAGCCCGCCGGAACGGCAAGCACCAGCCCGCCGAAATTTCCGCGTACCACGCTCGCCGGCACGCCGCCAACGCTGACGCGCCAATGAGGGTCGTAGGCGATCGCCGCGTTCAGATAAAACGGCGCCGTGGCGCGATAATGGAGGCGCAGCCGATCCACGCCGCGCGAAAGCTCCGACAACTCCGGCTTCCCCTGCCCCGCCTGCAGCCGTCCGAGCCGTTCCATATCCTCGCTCCGGACATAAACCAGCTCGCTTAAATGCTCGCCTATGCGGGCGGCGCTGGCATTGAGCCGCTCGGTAAGCTGCGCGTCATCGGCATAGGGCTCGGCGCGTCCGCTCGTCCAGAACACGGGATGGCCGACGCCGCTCAACGCTTCGACCACGGAAGGCGCGAGGCCGGGCTGGAACGCCGCCTCGCTCCAGCTGCGCAAGAAGGTCCCTTCGCGGTCCAGGCGCAGCGAGACGGCGTCGCGAGCCGAGAGATAGCATTCCGCAAGGCGCGTGCACGGCTTGCGAAAGAGCGCGTTCGGATCTCCTGCGGCGGGACCGGCAAGTGGAGTGCGGTCGGCCTCGTCGAGGCCGAAGCGCGAGACGAGCTCTGCGACGGGAATGGCGAGCATGCGATATATCTCGGCTTGGTAGACCGCCTGGGAAACCGCAAGCACGGCAATGACGACGACCATCCCGCGCTGCGTATCGGCCTCGCGAAAAATGGCCCAGGCCACGGCACCGCAACCCGAAGCGATAATCAGAACGTCGAGCGCGATCGAGCGAGGCAGCGTAGCATAGGTGTCAGGGAGCGAGAGGAGCCATCCGAGCGCGACCGCGGCGTCGGCCGCCAGCGCGGCTATGACAAGAAGCGCATAGCGCGTCACTCGGCGTCGATCAGCGGACCCAAGCGTGAGAAGCGCGTCCAGCCCGTACCCGCTCATCACCATTACCGCGAAAACCCCGAAAAGGAAGAGCTGCAGATAGCTGCGAAACAGGTCGAAGAAGGGAAGGTGGAACAGCAGCCGGAAAATGTGGGTATCCTGCATAGCAGCCAGAAGACAACCAAGCGCGAATAGTCCCCACCCTGCGCGCAACCGTCCGAGCCCGGGACGCAGCAGAAAGACCGCGGCAAATGCGAGCGGAACGATTCCAACGAAGAACATCAGCGCATCAAGCCGATAAATGAATCGGCTTCCCCCCGACACGCCGATCTCCGCCAGCCAGGTGCGCAAGCCGAACTCCAGCGAATCATAAGCTGAGATAAAACCGAGCGGCAGCAGCGATCCGATCAGTGCCGTCGGCTGGACGAACGCATTCTGCCCGAGTGCCGCCGCGTCGAGCATCAGACCGGCGCGCTGCGACGGAACGTGGCGGACAAGCTCGCCCAGCAAGAAGCGCAATTGCGCACCTGTCAGCAGGAGCATGAGGGCCGCCGGCCAAAGGCGCTTCCAATGGAGGCGCACGCCTTCGAGAAGCGCCTCCGGTTGCAGCGAGGCGTAGAGGATCAAAGCGAGTCCGGCGGCGAAGGCGCTGAGGTGGGGCACTTGGTCGAGCGACTGAAGCGAAAACAAGAGGACGGCGGCGTTTGCATACCAATGGGCGTATTGCTCCGTTCTCTCGCGGTGAAATCTCACGGCGCAGGCCACGATCCAAGGCGCCCAAAACAGAATGGTCGTCGCCTGATCCGAATGGATGGTTTCCATGCACAATCCGGCGAACAGCGTGGCGGCGAAGAGATAGACCGCCGAAAGGCGCTCTACGAACAGCACACGCCCCATCACGTACATGCCCGCGGCCAGGCACAGATACAGGATGAAGATGTGCGCCTTTTGGAAGTAAACCGCCGCGGCGATGCCCGGCTTCAGGCAGCTCATGAGAAAAAGCGCCGTCAGCCGAACCGGGTTGGCGATCGTGAAGCTCGACGTGTAAAGGCTGACGGGCGTGCCTGAATCGACGTTGCCGAGCCAATCCGGCATGCCGGCGCAGGCCATGTTCTTCGCGACGGCGAACGTCACCGGGAAATTATAGAGCCAAGCATCATGGTAAATGACGCGCTGCCAATTGGCGGCATGCAGCAGGCCCCACAATACGAGCATCGCACTTGCCAGTCCGAAGCATAGAAGAACGTGCGGGGAAGAGCGCTTCTCGGATGATGTGGGACCCGCCAGGTCGGCCATGTGCGGCACGCCTTTCTCGAGGCTCATCATCAAGTCAACCTCCGGCCGGCGGGCGTGCCGGCCAGCATCGCGTGCCGCTCCTTGGCCGGGATCAGCCCGCACCGAACCGGAGCATCGAGCTTGGCAGATGGCATATAGGCCGTCAATCTGCTGCCGGAAACGCGATTTTGCGTGGATGGTATCCAAGCGCAGGTGGAGGAAGCGCCTGGCTCGCCGCGAAGTCGGCTACAAGGCATGGTCATCCATATGTCCGCCCTCGGCACTCGGGGGGCTACACGGAGGCGGATGCCGATTGGAACCACAAGGAGTGGCCGTCACCGCTCAAGTGCCGCCGGCGGTCCGCACGATCAGGCTTTCAAAGCTGAGGGCAAGGAGACGATTGTCCGTCGACATGCCGAGGGAGAGCGGAGATGCCGGATAATCGACCGTGAACTCGACGACCATCACGCCGGTGCCGCGCACCAACTCGCGCGGGACGATTGCGCGTCGCACACCCGGCTGGTCGTCGGGCGAGAAGTGCCACTCGCCGACCACAGTGCCGTTGACGGCGACCGTTGCGGTCACGGATTGACGGTCTCCGTGGAGAAGCGCTCCGACCTTGGCCTCGAGCTCGAGGTCACCCGAGGCCGCAGGACCGACCCTGAGCACAAGCTGTGCTGTCTTGCCGATCGACCAGCGCCCCCAGGGCTCGGGCCCCGACCATCCCGTGGTCGTATAGTTTTCCGCATTGCCGCCGGAGCCGAAGCGAATCGTATCGCCGGGGGAATAGCGCCCGCCGGCCGTGCTGCCGGGAAGCTCATCGAGGCGCGAGAGCACCGTCTGCCGAATGCGGTCGCGGCGCGCGCATGCGGATTGATCGTCCTCAGCCGGCAGCGCGAGCCTGACCGCGATGGAATTCCGGAACAGCACGCCGAGCCAGGTCTCGTCGACGGGCACGAGCTCGCCCCTCCCCTCCGCCCACTCCGCCTTCCAGCACTCGGAATAGCGCAATGGCAAGACCACGAGACTGGTGCCGCCGTCGTTCCGTCCGGTGAATTCATACCCCTCTGGGCCGCGGCGAAAATCCGAGGCGACCACGGCGGACAAGGTGCCGCCGTTGCGCTCGTTCTTTGCATATAGCCCGGCGACGTAGGCGGGGACCACCGCCTCGACATCGCCGCGTCTGGCCAACTCCCGCTCGCCGACGAGGTCGTTCTCGCGCGGGAAGCGGGGCACCTTGACGGCGTAAGGCGGAGAGCCCTCATCGAAAGGCTCGTAAGCCTTGCCGAAGCCGACCTCGGCCGCCGCCTCTTTCGCTTGGGCCACCAGCCCGCGGTCCTCGCCGAGGCACGCGCGTCCGGAGCCGTAGCCGGCCGTCCAACGCAGATGGAGCTCGATCTCGCCCACGAACGCGACGCCGATCAAACCGACGTCGGCGCGTAGGACGCTTCCGGCTCCCCGGCGCCACTCGGGCCGCCAGCAGCTCGACCAATTGAAGGGCAGCACGACGAGGCTTTGCCCTCCGGAGCTCCTCGCGGAGAAGATGAGCTCGTCGGGCGCGAGCCGAAGCGAGGATTCGGCGAGCGCTGCCGGCCTTTGTGCAGCCAAGGCACCCAAGGCCGCGCGCGCGCGCGCGGGGAGCACGGCGGTCTGTCGGGGCTCGAAGCCGTGGCGCCGCATCAGTCTGAGCTCTTCGGCGAGCGTGTTAGCGAATTCGATCTCGCCCACGCCGTAGCCGGAGAGGTTGGCGTCGCCGAGGGCATAGATCGAGTAGCCCTGCCAGCCCGTCACGCGCTCGAGCGGCGGGCGTTCATACACCTGGCTGTCGCGCGCTAAGAGGTATCGCACGCCGAGGAGCGCCAGGCGCTCCGGGTGAAGCGCCTCGAGGCTGGTGACATTGATCGACTTGGTCGCCTTGACGCCGGCGCTGACGTAGCGCGTCCACAGGAGATCGTAGAGGTAGCCGAGACTCTGGTCGTAGGAAGAGGCGATCGGCACGTCCTGGAACGGCAAGGCGCGTTGCACCAGGCCGTTGCCGGTCATGAAGAAGGCGTTGGTGCGCTCGTCGCCGAGCGCGTCGATCTCGCTTGCGGTATCCCACCCCTCGGTCACCTCCGCGGCGGCGATTCCCACGCTGAGGCCGTGCACGGCGAGCCAGCTCTGCATCTCGAGGATCAACGCCTCCTGCATAGGGCCGAGATAGGGCGCATCGCCGTGCGCGAAATGGACAAGCGCGTCAAGGAGGTAATCGCGGGAATCGCCCGGACCGAACCACAGCACCTGCTGCGGCGGCACGCGCAAGGGATTGGCGGGCGAGGAGTCCTTGATGGTCTGCGCATCATAGGCGCGCTCGTACCAGCCGTGGAGGCGGGCGAAGAGCTCGGGCGTCCACTTGACCGGCTGCATCACCGTGAGCGAGAGCCGCGCCGGCGGCCGAACCAACGTCTCGGCACGCCCCGCAAACCGCTCGCCCCGGCTCAGCTCGCCGCGTAAAAACTGCGTGATGGGATTGTCGGCCGCGGCCATCGTCGGTCCCATCGGGTCGCGGCACCAGAGGATGCCGCTCTGGCAGCGGGCATAACGATAGAAGACCGGATGTAATGCGGCCGTGGGCGGCAGCCAAGCCGCGATGGCGAGGCCGACGACGGCGAGGACCAGAGCGAGCGACAGCCGGCGCCTAAGCTGCTCCGAGCGGACGCGGCCCGAATCCGGCGGCTCGCCGCGCAGGAGGGCGAACGCCGCGAGCAGGCCGTAGGCCGCGACGAATACCGCGCCCAGCGGTAAGATCACCAGCGAAAGCGCCAAGAGA
>DATEQI010000091.1:0-7760 GCA_035272805.1 Alphaproteobacteria bacterium
GCGCTTCGGTTGGGGCGCTGACGGCCGGCGCTGTCTCGACCACGGCCTCTCCTCTCGCGGCAGACCATTGGCCACCATTCTCCCCACACGTGCATAAAATAGCAACCGCTCGCCTCGCCGCTCAACCCCGCGCGCTGCCGAGGGCGACGAGGACGAGGCCCGAGAGGATGAGGGCGGCGCCCGCGAGGAGGCCCGAGGTCAGCGGCTCGCCGAGCCAAAGCGTCGAGAGCAGCATGCCCAGCACGGGGGCGGCAAGGAAGCCGAGCGAGGTGGTGATCGTGGGCAGCGCCCGCGCGACCGAGGTCGCCGCCCAGGTCGCCAGCGGACCCGCGACGATGCCGACATAGAAGAGGGCCAAGAGAGTGCCGCGGTAGTGTCCGATGCCGCCGGCGGGCTCGGCCACAGCCGCGAGGAGTGCCAGCAGCACGCTCGCGATGAGGAACTGCCAGGGCAGGAGCTCGAGCGGCGAGCGCTGCCAAGCGTGCCGGCGCGCGTGGAAAATGGCGAGCGCCCAAGAGAGGGCGGCGAGGAGAAGGCAGGCGTTTCCGCCGAGAATCTCGCCGCTCGTCCAATCGATGGCGAGCGGATTGCAGAGGAGGGCCACTCCTGCGAGGCCGACGATGACGCCGATCGCACGCAAGCGTCCGATGCGCTCGCCCGTGAGGAGGGCCAAGGGCACGAGCCAGAGCGTCGTCGTGTAGGCGAGCACGCTCGAGCGGCCCGCCGGCACGTAGCGCAGGCCGAGATTCATGAAGGCGAAGAAGCTGGTGAGCTGGAGCACGCCGATCGAAATCACGATCGGCAGGTCGGCGCGCCTGGGCAGCCGCAGGCGCCCGAATGCCGCGAGCAGTGCCAAGGACGTGGCCACGCCGAGGCCCGCGCGCGCGGCGGCGAACCAGATCGGCGTCGCGTCGCGGAGCGCTATCTTGGAGACGGGCCAGAGGGTGCCGAAACAGACGACGGCAAGCACCAGCAACAGAAGCGCGCGCCGGCGCGCGCGCGCATGATCCAGCGCTCTTGCCTCCTCGCCGGCCTCGAAAGACACGCGCTAGGCTCGCAAGGCGATGGGAACCTCCCCCCTTGAGGGGAGGGCAATCGCATTTGGCAATGAGGGGATGTCCTCATCCTTCGAGACGGGCCTCCGGCCCTCCTCAGGATGAGGACATAGGCTGGACTTGCAGGCCGCCTCACCCTGAGGAGCGCGCAAAGCGCGCGTCTCGAAGGGCGAGGCGGCCAAGTGCAGCCGCCCGGCCGCAAGGGAGGAGGGCCTCATCGCTCGGGCGGACGTGGATCGGGCCTACGCCCTCGCCTCGGCGAGCGCCTCGCGCGTGGTCGGCTCGACGAGCCGGCCGATCATCTCCTTGGGGACGATCTGCCAGAACTTCGCGAGTTCGCGATCCCAGTCGTTCAACAGGCCCGCCCCCCAGCGCGACTGGGTGTTCTCGACATGCGCCTCGAGGAGTTGGCGGCAGACATTCTCCCAAAAGGGCATCTCGATGCGCTGCCAGATCACCGATTCGGGATTGATGCGCTTGGGCAGCGCCTCGGCGGGGTCGTAGACGAAGGCCATCCCGCCCGTCATGCCGGCGGCGAAATTGTCGCCGACCGGGCCCAAGATGACCACGTTGCCGCCGGTCATGTATTCGCAGCCGTTCGAGCCGCAGCCCTCGACCACCGCGTCCGCGCCTGAGTTGCGCACGGCGAAGCGCTCGCCGGCCTGGCCCGCGGCGAAGAGCCGGCCGGAGGTCGCCCCATAGAGCACCGTGTTGCCGATGATGGTGTTCTCCTGGCTGGCGTAGACGGCCGCCGTCATCGGCCGCAGCACGATGGTGCCGCCCGAGAGCCCCTTGCCGACATAGTCGTTGGCGTCGCCGAACACCTCGAGCTTGAGCCCGTGCACGGCAAAGGCGCCGAGCGACTGGCCGGCCGAGCCGCGCAGGCGCACGGTGATGTGCCCGGGCGGGAGCCCGGTCATGCCGTACTTGCGCGTGATCGCCGAGGAGAGCCGCGTGCCGATGGCGCGGTAGGTGTTATTGATGGTGTAGGCGAGCTGCATCTTCTCGCCGTCCTCGAACAAGGGCTTCGCGTCCTTGAGGATCTGGGCGTCGAGCGTGTCGGGCACCTCGTTGCGGCCTTGCAGCGTCGAGTAGCGCGAATAGTCGCCCGGATCGGCCTGCGCCAGCACCTGGTTGAGGTCGAGATCGTCGAGGTGCCGGCTGCCGCGGCTCACCTGGAAGAGCAGATCGGTGCGCCCGATGATCTCATTGAGCGAGCGAGCGCCGAGCGAGGCGAGGATCTCGCGCACCTCCTCGGCGATGAAGGTGAAGAGGTTGACGACGCGCTCGGGCGTGCCCTCGAACTTGGCCCTGAGCTTCGGGTCCTGGGTGCAGACGCCGACCGGGCAGGTGTTCGAGTGGCACTGGCGCACCAGGATGCAGCCCATGGCGACCAGTGCCGCGGTGCCGACGCCGTATTCCTCGGCCCCGAGCATCGCCGCAATCACCGCGTCGCGGCCGGTCTTGATGCCGCCGTCGGTGCGCAGCTTCACCCGGTGGCGCAGGCGGTTGAGGGTGAGCACCTGGTGCACCTCGGAGAGCCCCATCTCCCAGGGTGTTCCGGCAAATTTGATGCTCGAGACCGGCGAGGCGCCGGTGCCGCCGACATGGCCCGAGATGAGGATGACGTCCGCCTTCGCCTTGGCCACGCCGGCGGCGACGGTGCCGATGCCCGAGCGCGAGACGAGCTTCACGCACACGAGCGCGTCGGGGCTGATCTGCTTCAGATCGTAGATCAGCTGCGCCAGATCCTCGATCGAGTAGATGTCGTGGTGCGGGGGCGGGGAGATCAGCGTGACGCCCGGGGTCGAGAGGCGGAGCTTGGCGATCATCTCCGTCACCTTGTAGCCGAAGAGCTGGCCGCCCTCGCCGGGCTTCGACCCTTGCGCGATCTTGATCTCGAGCTCGCGGCAGTTGTTGAGGTACTCGGCGGTGACGCCGAAGCGGCCGGAGGCGACCTGCTTGATCGCGGAGTTGGGATTGTCGCCGTTCGCTTTCGGCTTGAAGCGCGCCGGGTCCTCCCCGCCCTCGCCGCTGTCGGCCTTGGCGCCGATGCGGTTCATGGCGATGTTGAGGGTCTCGTGCGCCTCGGGGCCGAGGGCACCCAACGACATGCCGGGGGTGACGAAGCGCTTGCGGATCTCGGTGATCGATTCGACCTCGTCGACCGAGACCGGCTGGCCCCGCGGCACGAAGTCGAGGAGGTCGCGGATCGCGATGGGCGGGAGCCGCCGGATGCCGTCGGTGTATTTCTTGTAGGTGGAGTAGGAATCGGTGGCGACCGCCGTCTGCAGCGTATGGATGAGGGAGCCCTGATAGGCGTGGCTCTCCCCGCCGCGGCGGTATTTGTAGAAGCCGCCTATGGGAAGGGCGGTGAAGTCCTCGGCGTAGCCGCGCGCGTGGAGCTCGCGCACCTTGTGCTCGATGCCGTTGAGCCCGATGCCCGAGATGCGCGACGGCATGCCCGGGAAGAATTCCGCGACGAGCGAGCGCGAGAGCCCGAGGGCCTCGAAATTATAGCCCCCGCGATAGGAGCTGATCACCGCGATGCCCATCTTGGACATGATCTTGAGCAGCCCCTGGTCGGCCGCCGCCTTGTAGCGGCGCAGCACCTCCGCGAAGGAAAGCGTCCCGAAGAGCCCGCGCCGGTGGCGCTCGGCCAGCGTCTCCTGGGCCAAGTAGGCATTGACCGTGGTCGCACCCACGCCGATGAGGACGCCGAAATAATGCACGTCCAGGCACTCGGCGCTGCGTACGTTGAGCGAGCAGAAGGTGCGCAGCTTCTTGCGCACGAGATGGGAGTGCACGGCCCCGGCGGCAAGGATCATGGGAATGGGCGCGCGCTCGGCGCCATAGCCCTTGTCGGAGAGCACGACATGCTGCGCGCCGCCGCGCACCGCGTCCTCGGCCTCCTGCCGGATGCGGGCGATCGCCTCGCGCAAGGCGCCGTCGCCCCTGGCGACCTCGAAGGTGCAGTCGACGTCGGCCGCCGTGGCCCCCATGTAGGCGCGCATCCCCTCGAACTCGCCGTTCGAGAGCACGGGCGAGCTGAGCTGGAGCAGACGGCACTGCGACTCGTCCTCGTCCAGGATGTTGCCGAGATTGCCGAGCCGCGTCACCAGCGACATGACCCGCGTCTCGCGCAAGGAGTCGATCGGCGGGTTGGTCACCTGGCTGAAATTCTGCCGGAAGTAATGATGCAGGCCGCGGTGCTGCTCGGAGAGCACGGCGAGCGGGGTGTCGTCGCCCATGGAGCCGACCGGCTCCTTGGCGTCCTCCGCCATCGGGTGGAGCACGACCTCGAGATCCTCGAGCGTCCAGCCGACCGCGATCTGGCGGCGGCGGAGCTCCTCGCGTTCGAACTCGACGCGCTCGCCCGTCCCCTTCTTGATCAGGCTGTCGAGCTTCTTGATCTGCTTGGCCCATTGGCCGTAAGGCCGGCCCTCGGCCAGCATCATCTTGGCCTCGCGGTCGCGGTAGAGCTTGCCCTCCCGCAAGTCGACCGCGATCATCTGGCCGGGGCCGATGCGGCCCTTCTCGATGACTCCCGTCTCATCGAGGCGCACCATGCCGGTCTCCGAGCCGACGATGAGCAGCCCGTCGCCGGTCAAGGTGTAGCGCATGGGGCGCAGGCCGTTGCGATCCATGAAGGCGACCGCCCATTGCCCGCCATAGGCGCAGATCGCCGCCGGGCCGTCCCACGGCTCCATGATGGCGTTGCAGTAGGAGTAAAGGTCCTTGATCTCCTGCGGCAGGCCCGAGTGATCCGCCCAGGCCTCGGGTACCAGGATGGTCTTGACCATGGGCACGCTGCGGTTCGCGCGCACCATGATCTCGAACACCGCATCGAGCGCCATGGAATCCGAGCTGCCCGGCTGGACGACCGGCAGCAGGTCCGCCATGTGGCGGCCGAACCATTCGTGCGCCATGCGCGGCTCGTGGGCCTTCATCCAATTGACGTTGCCGAGCAGCGTATTGATCTCGCCGTTGTGGGCGAGCATGCGGAAGGGTTGCGCCAGCCACCAGGTGGGAAACGTGTTGGTCGAATAGCGCTGGTGGTAGATGGCGAAATTCGAGACGAAGCGATCGTCGAGCAGGTCGGGGTAGAAGGCGGTGAGCTGCTCGGCCAGGAACATGCCCTTGTAGATGACCGAGCGGCAGGAGAGCGAGCAGATATAGAAGTCCCGGATGCTCTCGGCGAGCACCTGCTTCTCGATGCGCCGGCGGATGATGAAGAGGTCGATCTCGAACTGCCTGGCACTCGTCCCCTTGGTGTTGTTGACCAGGATCTGCTCGATCTCGGGACGGGTCGCGTTCGCCTTCTCGCCGATCACGGAGATGTCGATCGGCACCTGACGCCAGCCGTAGATGCCGTAGCCCATGGCGAGGATCTCGGCCTCGAGGATGCAGCGGCAGCGCTCCTGCGCGGCGAAGTCGGTGCGCGGCAGGAAGATCATGCCGACGGCCAGCCGGCCCTCGCCAGGCTCGTGACCCTGGTCGCGGATGTGCTCCTTGAGGAAGTTCTGCGGGATCTGCACGTGGATGCCGGCACCGTCGCCCGTCTTGCCGTCGGCATCCACCGCACCGCGATGCCACAGCACCTTGAGGGCTGCGATTCCGGCGCTCACCACCTCGCGGCGCGGCTTGCCGTCGATCGCGGCGACGAGGCCGACCCCGCAGGAGTCGTGCTCTTGGGACGGGTCGTAGAGGCCGTCGCGCGCCAGCGTCTCGGCGTTCTTGCGGTACTCCGCGACGAAGCGCTCGCCGCTCTCGCTTGCTCGCTCGTGGCACGCCATGCGGGATCTCCTCTCCTTCAAAGTGATGCCGCGGGCGCCCGGGCGCTCGCCTCCTCCATGGTCACCTCGCGGCCGACCCATGCCGTGATGGGGACGTAGCCGGGAATGGCGGCGATGCGCGCGAGCCAGCCGCGCACCGCCGCGTAGGGGCCGAGATCGAAGCCGCCCTCGGGCGCCACATGGGTGTAGGCGTAAAGGGAGATATCGGCGACCGTGGGCGCCTCGCCGACGAAAAAGGGATGCGCCGCGAGATGGCGCTCCATCACGGCGAGCGCGGCATGACCGAGCCGGCGCTTCTCCGGCAACACTGTCGCCCGATCGGCGGTCAGGAGATTGTGCGTGATCCAATAGCGCGGGGTCGCGATGTTGGGCTCGTGACTGTATTGCTCGAAGAAGAGCCACTCCAGCATCGCGGCACGGGCGCGGCGCGCCTGCGGCAGATAGGAGGTAGCTTCGGCGAGATAGCAGAGAATGGCATTCGACTCGGCGATGCGGTCGCCGGGCCCGAGCTCGAGCAGCGGGACGCGGCCGTTCGGGTTCTTGGCGAGGAATTGGGGCGTGCGCGTCTCGCCCCTGTCGATGTCGAGCTCGACGCGCTCGAAGGGGACGTCGAGAAGGCTCAAGAGGAGGCGGACCTTGTAGCCGTTCCCCGAGGAGAGATTGTCGTAGAGGCGAAGCATTGTCGGCACCTCACTCGGCCGCCGCCGCCGCGGGTGCGGCGGCCTTGGCCTTGAGATGCCGGTGGATGCTCTCCGCGGCATCGCGTCCGTCGCGGATGGCCCAGACGACGAGCGAGGCGCCGCGCACGATGTCGCCCGCCGCGAAAACGCCGTCCAAATTGGTCATCGTCGTCCTGTAATCGATCTTGACGGTGCCCCAGCGGGTCACCGCGAGCTCGGGTGCCTTGAAGAGCGTCGGCACGTCCTCGGGGTCGAAGCCGAGGGCCTTGATGACGAGGTCGGCCGCGATGGTGAAATGGGAGCCTTCGATCGGCTGCGGGGTCTGCCGCCCCGAGGAATCGGCGACGCCGAGCCGCATGCGCACCGTGCGCACGCCGCCGACGGAGCGCTCGCCCAAGAAGGCCTCGGGTGCCGAGAGCCAGACGAACTCCACGCCCTCCTCCTCGGCATGCAGCACCTCGCGTTGCGAGCCCGGCATGTTGCTGCGGTTGCGGCGGTAGAGGCATTTGACCGATTTCGCACCCTGGCGCACGGCGGTGCGCACGCAATCCATCGCCGTATCGCCGCCGCCGACCACGACGACATTCTTGCCCTCCGCATTGAGGGTGCCGTCATCGAAGCGCGCCACGGCGTCGCCGAGCCCCTTGCGGTTGCTCGCGGTCAGGTAATCGAGCGCCTGCACGATGTTGCCGAGTCCGATGCCGGGAACGGCGACGTCGCGCGCCGTATAGACCCCGCTCGCGATGAGTACCGCGTCGTGGCGCGCGCGCAGCTCGTCGAGCGTCACATCCGTGCCGACCTCGCAATTGAGGTGGAAGCGGATGCCGCCCTCCTCGAGGAGCGACGCCCGCCGCGCCACGATGCTCTTTTCGAGCTTGAAATTGGGGATGCCGTAAAGCAGGAGGCCGCCCACGCGGTCATGGCGGTCGTATACGTGGATCTGATAGCCGCGGCGGCGCAACTCCTCGGCGGCGGCCATGCCGCCCGGTCCGGCGCCGATGATGCCGACCGAGCGCTCGAGCTCGCGCGGCGGGCGGGGTGCCTTGACCCACCCCTTCTTGAAGGCGGTCTCGGTGATGTACTTCTCGATCCCGCCGATGGTGACCGAGCGGAAGCCCTTCTCGATGACGCAGTTGCCCTCGCATAGGCGATCCTGCGGGCAGATGCGGCCGCAAATCTCGGGCATGTTGTTGGTGGCGGCGGCGATTTCGTAGGCCTCCTCGAGGCGG
>DATEQI010000092.1:0-12274 GCA_035272805.1 Alphaproteobacteria bacterium
GCCTGCGCTTCGCGAGCCGCGAAATCGATACTTTGGCCAATAACTTGCGCCCTTGCGCCGGACCGCGATGGAAGCGCGGATGAGCGGCGCCGAGCCATAGGATGGCGAGGAGACTCATGGAACGGAGACATGCGATCGGCCTGATCGGCCTTGCCGGCCTCGTCCTTTGGACGCTCCCGGCGGCGGCGGCGAACGACCCCGTGGCGATGGTGGAGGATGTGAAGAGCAAGTCGGCGGGGGTCCAATTCATGGAATATCTCACGCCGGGAAAAGTCATCGCTCTCGGTCCGAAAGACGTATTGGTGGTCGACTATTTCCACTCGTGCGTGCGCGAGACGATTACCGGCGGCACCGTCACCGTGGGCGCCGAGCGCAGCGACGTGATCGGTGGCGACGTGAGCTTAGAGACCGTTCAGTGCGACGGCGGCCAGCTCCGTCTCACCACGCAACAAGCCTCCCAAAGCGGAATGGTCGCATACCGCGCCGTGCCCAAGCCGGGGGAGAAGCCGACGGAGGCCAATGCGGTCCAGCGGACGCTCTACGCGCTCAGCCCGCTGATCGATCTCCACGCGAAGGGCGGCACGCTTGTCGTCGAGCGTCTCGACAAGGCGGGCGAGCGGATCGAGCTCAATCTCGCCGCCTCGGATCTTCTGCGCGGGACTTTCTACGACTTCGCGCGCCACGGCCGAAAGCTGGCCGCGGGTGGGGTCTATCGCGCGAGCGCCAATGGCCGTAGCGTCGTGTTCAAGATCGATCCCTCGGCGCAGCCCGGGCAGGCGGACCTTGCCGGTCGCCTGCTCCAGCTCTAGGCGGGACGGGTGTTGTCGCAGGCAGGCTCTGACGCGTCGCGAAGGGGGACTGAGATGAGGGCATGGCTCTCGCTCTTAGGCGCAGCCCTGATGCTCCTGGCGGCGGCGGAAACGACGCCGGTCGCGGCCCAAGGAATCATGAGGTCGCAGACGAACCGCACGATCGACGCCATCCAGAACCAGATTCGGCAGGCGGTAAAGCCGCACCTTGCGGTGCGCAATCCTGCGGGGGCCGTCCAGTCGCTGGCGCTGAGCCCGGATGGCAATCTGCTGGCGATCGTTTATGCGGACAACGCCATCAGGCTCTTCGATTTGCAAGCGGGCGTGCAACGCGTCCGGGTTCCCGCCGGCGCGGGGCGCTATCAGGCCATCGCGATCACCGGCGACAATCGTTTCATCGTCAGCGGCAGCGACAACGGGGCGGTCTCGGTCTGGGATTCGACGACGGGGGCCAAAGTGCACGACCTCCAGGGCCACTCGGGTGCCGTCAACGCCATCGTATCAACGGCCGACGGCAGCGCGGTGGCGACCGCCGGCGCCGACGGCACGGTGCGCCTGTGGGTGCCGGCCACGGGCCAGGCCCCGCCGGCCCTCAGCGGCCATAGCGGCCCCGTTCTCTCGCTCGCGTTCAGCGCGGACGGGAAGTCCGTTCTGAGCGGCGGTGCCGACGGCAAGGCTATGCTGTGGAGCCGCGCGGACGGCAAGGCGATCGCGACGCTCGACGCCCATAGCGGCAAGGTGGTCGCCGTCGGTTTCGACAGCACGGGCAGCAGTGTCACCACCGACGAAGGCGGCGCCGTTCACGTCTGGGCGCGGAACGGCACTTCCGTCGCGCGCACCTTCCGCAGCGTGCAGCAGGCAGCCGGCGCTCAGGTGACGACCGACGGCCACTACGTCGCCATGAGCGGCCCCGAGGGCAAGGCGACGTTGCACGATATCGATAGCGGGCGCGAGGTGAAGCAATTCACCGCACCTTCGGGTTCCGCGCGCTACATCATCGTCGACGTGCAGCGGAAGCGGCTGGTCATGGGGGGCGAGGATGGCATGGTCCGCGTGTGGAACATCGGGGACGGCGCCAATCTTGCCCAGATCATATCCACGGTCAGCGGCTGGGCGGTGCTCGACACCCAGGGACGCTTCGACGGCTCGCAGCAGGGTGTCAACGACGTGGCATGGGTCGCCAACCAGGCCCAACTGCCGATCGACAACTTCTCGCAACGCTATTACGAGCCGGGCCTGCTGGCGAAGGACTTCTCGGACCGCCCGGCATTCGTGTCGGACGCGGCAACGGCCGTGTCGGACGGCATTTACCTGCCCCCGCAAAGCGCCATCAAGGTCTCGCCCGGCCCCTACCAGCCCGGCCAGACCGTGGAGGTGACGGTCACGTCGGTAGACGTGGGCGGCGGCGTCGTCAACGTGCGGCTCTTCCTCAACGGCAAGCTCGTGCCGCGCGAGCGCCTCGCATCCGAGCGCGACGACAAGCGCAACGATGCGAAGGTCCACGAGGCGGTCTATCGGGTTCCGCTCGTCACCGGCAACAACGGTTTCGAGGCGGTGGCGGCGAACGAGCAGGGCATCGACGGCATGGAGGCGACCGCACTTGTCCCGACCCCGGGTTCCAAGCCGCTGCCTGCCCTCCATATCGTGACGATCGGCATCAACAAGTACAAGGATACCAAACTCGATCTGGACTATGGCGTGCCCGACGCCTTGGCGGTGCTCTCGGCCTTCAAGCGCTCGAGCGGGACCGTCTTCGCCAGGATCATCGAGTATCGGCTGACCGACGACGCGGCCACCCGCCAGAACATCCTTCAGATGCTGAACGGCCTGGCGCCCGTGAAGGCCGACGACGAGGTCGTCATTTTCTACGCCGGCCACGGCGAGATCTTCGACAAGGAATGGTACCTCATCCCCTATGACGTGAGCTTGGTGAGCGATCAGGCCGCCAAGCGCAGCAGCATCTCGGCAAGCGAGCTGCGCGACGCGATCGTCCGCATCGGGGCCGAGCGTATTCTCCTGATCGTCGACGCCTGCAAGTCGGGCGGCAGCGTCGACGTGTTCGCTGGATCCATGGACCGCAAGGTGCTGCGCGACGTGGCACGCGATGCGGGCGTCGCCATACTCGCCGCGGCCCGCCCGGACCAGCTCGCCGCCGAGCTGCCGAAGCTCGGCCACGGGGCCTTCACCTATGTCGTGCTGCAGGGGCTTTCGGGGCGCGCCGACCGCGACCCCGCCGACGGCCAGATCACCGTGGCCAAGATCCTGCGCTACTCGCTTGAGACCCTACCGGCCATCACCGAGCAGCTCGGCACGCTGCCCCAGGTGCCGATGGCCTATCGGCGTGGCGCGGACTTCGTCGTGAAGACCGCAGTTGGGGGCTGATCCGCCGGCCGCAGGTGCCACGCCGCGCGCCCTTCTCCGAGCACGGGCGCGGTTTTCGGCCTCGGCACTCTTCGCGAGCGCGCTTGCGGCTGCCGTCGGCGGCTGCGCGGAAATTCGGCACGATCAGGCGCGCGCCGAGGCCGAGCGCATCGCGGCATCGGGCGGGCTCGCGCCCGAGGTGATCGCGGCGGGCCGGTTTGATCTGGTGGCGTATCATCGCCTGGCGCCCGGCGGCGGCGACAGGCTCGTCGTCTATATCGAGGGCGACGGGCTTGCCTGGATCAACCGAGGACAGCTATCCGAAGACCCGACGCCGACCGACCCGGTCGCCTTGCGCCTGGCTGCCCAGGATGACGCAGCGAGCGTTCTCTATCTTGCGCGGCCGTGCCAGTTCGTGACGGGGTCCGAAGCGCGCAATTGCGCGCCGCGCTATTGGTCGACGGCGCGCTTCGCCCCCGAGGTCGTCGAGGCCGCAGGCAACGCTATCGATCTCGTCAAGGCACAAGCGGGCAAGCACGAAATCGAGCTCGTCGGCTATTCGGGCGGAGGCGTGCTCGCGACCCTGCTCGCGGCCCGCCGCAACGATGTCATGCGGGTAATCACGGTGGCGGCCAATCTCGACCTCCCGTCCTGGACCGCGTATCATCACGTGACGCCGCTCTCCCAATCGCTCAATCCGACCGACTTCGCCGCGTCTCTCGCCAAGGTCCCGCAGGTCATCTTTGTGGGCGAGCGCGACGATGTCGTGCCGCCTTCGCTCGTCGAGCGCTATCGCGAGGCCCTTCCCGCCGGAGCGCCGGTAGTACTGGTTCCCGTCGCGGGCTTCTCGCATTACTGCTGCTGGAGCGAACGCTGGCCCGAGCTTCTGCGCAAGGCGCGCTCACTCCCATAGCGGCAGCAGAGGAAGCTGCAATCCGTCGCAGGCGGCTAGAGTATGGGGCGCTATTTGGTCTCGAGCGTGGTCACGGCGTCCCACGGCTCGGGCGGCGGATTCGCGTGCCAGCGGCGCGCGCGCTCGGCGAAAACCCGGGACGCCGGGTCCCGGGAGGCGAGCGCCTCGAACAAACGCGCGGCGGTCTCGAACCGCCGGGCGCGATACTCGGCAAGTGCGGTGGCGAAGACGGCATTGAGCTCGCCCTCAAGCTCCGTCATCGCGCCCTTGAGCGCCACTGGCTCGAAGACGGACTCGGGTTGCTGGCGCCCGACCACGCGGACCCGATCGACCTCGCGCCACTCGATCTCGTTGCCCGCGCCGTCTCGCGTGGCCGCCGTGGCCAGGATCGCGGTGCCATAGGTCTTGTTGGCGCCCTCGAGGCGCGCCGTCAAATTCACCATGTCGCCCATCACCGTATAATTGAAACGGCGGCGGGAGCCGATGTTGCCGACGATCGTTTCCCCCGTGCCCAATCCGATGCGCGCCTTGAGTTGCTTGCCCCGGAACGCAGTCGGATCGCGGTTGAGCTCCTCGAGCCGGTCGCGACAGCCCAGTGCGGCGCGAACCGCGTGCAGCTCGTGCTGAGCATCGTCGAGCGGCGCGCCGAAGATCGCCAGGATCGCATCCCCGATGTACTTGTCGACGAAGCCGCCTTCGGCCTCGATGATATCGGTCATCGAGGTGAGATATTCGTTCATCAATGCCACGAGCTCTTGCGCCGAAACGTCCTCGGAGAGCGTCGAGAAGCCGGCGAGGTCCGAGAAGAAGACGGTGACCGTGCGCATCTCGCCGCCGAGCTCGGGCAGGCGGTCGGAATCGAGCATGCGGTCGACCACGGCCGGTGCCAGGTAGAGCTTGAAGCTGTTGCGCACCAAGCGCTTGTCGCGATCCGTGACCGCGAACCGGTAGCCCAGCAGGAGCGCGCAGCTGAGTGCCGCGGCAAGCGGGGGAGCGACCAAGGGGAGGGCGAGACCACCGCGAAAGACCACGAGTGCTAGGACCGTCCAAACCGCCGATCCGAGAACGAGCGCCAATCCGCCGGCAAGCGGCCGCAATAGCATCATCGCCGCGGCGGAGCCGAATGCGAGCAGCAGGATGAAACCGAAGCTCTCGCGCGGCCCGACCTCGCGCAGCACGTTGCCGTTGAGCAGGTTGTTGATGGCGGTCGCCAGGACCATGACGCCGGGAATCGTGTCGCGTACGAGGTCCTCCCGAAAGAGTTCCGTCATCGGCGGGTGCACGCAGCGCTCCCCGGTGCTCACGCGCTCGGGTTCGGTGACGAAGCGCAGCGAGGTGAGCTTGCGGTCCTCGATGTCGAGCACGGCGCCCACAAGAACGACCTTGCCCGCGAAGTGCTTGCGGAAAAACTCCGTTTCGCCCTTCTCCGTACAGGCCTGAAGGTCGGCGAACGAGTAGGTCGGGATGGCGTCCCTGTTGGCGAAATTCAGCATCATCGCGTTCTGCCTCGAGCCCGGAATGCGGTAGCGCCCAAGCGCCCAGCCACCGTCAGGCTGGGCCGTGGGCTGGACGCCCGCGGCGCGCGACGCCATTTCGAGGGGCATCGAGGGCTCGCTGTGGGTGCTGCCGTCCGGGTCGACGCGCTGGAAGGTAAGCGGCATTCGGCGAATGACCCCGTCATCGTCGCTGAAGAGATTGGCCGCACGAATGTTCTTTAATCCGCCGACTGCGAAGGCTTGCGATGCGAAAGGATGGATCGGCCATTTCTGGTGCTGGACCTCGCCCAGCACGACCTTGTCCTTGGCCGCCGCGTTGTGCAGTGCGATCAGGAAGTCGCGGTCGAAACCCGGGACGAGAGACGCGATCGAGGCCGGAAAGACGATGTCGAACCCCACGACCTTGGCGTCCGCCGCCACGAGCGCATCGAGCACGCTGGCGAGCTCGCGGGTCCATAGCACGGTCGGAGAATTGACGAAGGGTGGCGTGTGGTGGGTCTCCTCGTCGATCGCCACGACCACGGTGGGCGAGGCCGACGGGTCACGCCGGACGGGGACGATCCGGTCGCGAAGCCAGTAGAGCAAGTCGACGGAAATTCCAGCGAGCCGGCTCTGGGTAGTCGCGGCAACGCCGCTGCACACGGCCAGCGTTATTGCCGACGCGATCAACAAGTGACGAATGCGCGGCAGGATTCTCACGCCGCCTCGATTGGAGCCTGGGGAGCCGTGCGGCAATCACTGCCTCGTCCGCTCGAGCCGACCCCGATGAGGCGTCGAGGATGGTCAGAAGGAGATGCGCAGGTTGGCCGCACCGACTATGTTCGTGCTGTGCGAGCGCAACTCGTCACTGGTCACCTCGATGCCGCCTTTGATCGCGTCGGTGAACCGGTAGCGCGCACCCGCGCCGATGATGACGACGCCGCGCCCGGTGCCGTCCCTTGGATTGGTCGTCTCGTACTCCACGGTGAGCGGGATGTAGGGTTCGAAATTGTCTATCGGATAGGCTGCCTCGCCGCCGACCTTTACGGCGCCGTAATGGATCGAGGTCGGCACGCCGCCGATTAAGCCGGGCGCCATCGAAGTCGGGTTCTCGATCGCGTAGGTGTAACCCATGAAGCCCGTGAGTGAGAACCCGCCCACGTCATAGAAAAAGTTAATATTGCCGGCGGCGGCATAGCGGTTGGAGTTGAAACTGGCGAGGCCGGTGGCGGAATTCGACAGACGGCTGTAATTGAACAGCAGATCTCCGGTTACATGCGAGCTGGCGACGTAAGAGATGTAGGGACCGACCTGGGCTCCGTCCTCGAGCCTGCTGCCGGCGATCACCGGGATGTGCACATCGGTGCGCACGTATCCCGCGTTGAAGCCGAAGAGCCACTTGTTGTCGAGGTTGTAATCAATACCGGCCAGCTCGTCGAAGCCAAATCCGTTGAATTTTGCGATGGGGCTGCTGTCAGCCAGATAAGTTCCGGAGCTATCGATCCAGAAGCCCCACTTCAGGTCGGTTGAGCCCGCCGCCATGCCGCTGTAGGAGCTGGGGCGCTCCTCAAGCTCGCTCGTTTGCGCGGTGCCGCTCGAGATGGCGATATCGCGCGAGATCGACCGGATGCGAGCGGTTATGATATCGACCGTCGTTTCGACTTGCGTCCGCGTCGTGCCATGGGCGGTTCCCCTGAGCGCCGTCTCCTGCGCGCCGGCTTCGCTGCGAACCTGCACGCAGCTGAAGGTACTGCTGCTGGTGAAGGCACTGGTGTTCAGGGTGCAATTGAATGTGTTCGGTCCGGAGGCCGCGGCAAAGGTGTTCGAGCCGGTCGGCGTAACCGTGACCGGTTGGGGCGGCTGACTGTCGACAGTGATCGTGCCGCTGCCCGTGCTCGGATTAAAACTGACGCTGAACGGCTGCCCACCCGAGCTCGTGCCGCTCGCCGAGCAGGCCGTCGAGCTGGTGCAGCTGCCGCTCCCGGACCCAAACGCCTGCGCGCTTGCCGGCCGATCTTGCGCGTCGAGGGCCAGTGCCGCAATGGCGACAAGTGCTAAGGCGACCACCCAGGCCGCGCGCGATGCCCGACCGCTCGCCTTGCTCCGCCAAGAGGGCCCCGCTGCGCTCGATACGCGGCGCCCCGGGACACCCGTTGATGGTTCCATAACATCCCCCTCTTTATGCCCAAGCAATTGACGCTGAATTCGCCGCAAGCCGTGTCCCCTGCCGGATCCCTCTTTTTCCGCCGTCATGATGCATGTTTTTGGGCGCAGCGGCAAGACGGATCAAGGGAAATCCGGGCATTTCGCCCGCCGAGGCTGCCAATCGCGGATGGACTTTCGGCGCGACATAGGGGAAAATCCCGTCGCGACAAAAGAAGCGGCGCGCGGCTCGCGGCGCAGCCGCGTCGGAGGTGGGCTAAAGCCCCCTGAACCGGCGCGCATCGTGTCGTGACCTTGTGTAATTTTTGAAGACATATAGGTGGCCGGGAGTCCGCACGGCGGCCGATAGACAAGCCGCTTGGAACGCGCGAGGGGAATCGTGGAAATCGGCGAGAGGCGCGAGGGCGGCGTCGTGATCTTGAGCCCGGTTGGACGTATCGACAACGATACGAGCCCGGCCTTCCAAAGCAAGCTGCTTGCGACCGTGCCAGCGGGCGGTGGCGCTGTGCTGGTCGATCTCTCGAAAGTGGCGTACCTATCGAGCGCCGGCTTGCGCGCCCTCATGATGGGGGCGAAGCAGTCCAAGGCTAGCAATGGCCGCCTCGCGGTGGCGGAACTCAAGCCCGTGGTCAAGGAGATATTCACGATCAGCCGCTTCTCCTATGTCGTGGAAGTCTTCGGCACGCTGGCCGAGGCGTTGCAGGCGTTGAGTGGCTCGAGCGGGGCCCCAAAGGGTTGATGGCGATGCTGATCCGGTTCTGGGGCACTCGTGGCTCATTGCCCACGCCGCTCGGAAGCCGGGCTGTCCGCGATAAGATCCGCGAGGCGTTGCTTGCGGCGCGCGGCCGCAAATTGGACGCGCCCCAGGCGATCGACGCCTTCATCGAGCGCGAGTTGCCCTTCTCGATCGGCGGCACATTCGGCGGCAATACGAGCTGCGTCGAGGTCGCGGCTGACGGCGACGAGCATGTGATTTGCGATCTGGGGACGGGCGTGCGCGAATTCGGCAACCGCCTGATCGCGCTGCATGGTCCTCAGCGCAAGCACCGCTTCAACGTCTTCATGTCGCACGTGCACTGGGACCACATCATGGGATTCCCCTTCTTCGCCCATGCCTATATTCCCGGCAACGTGATCCGCATTCACGGCTGCCACAAGGTGCTGCGCGAGGCCTTCCAGCGCCAGCATTCCAGCCCGTCTTTCCCCGTCGATTTCGGCTCGCTCGGCGCGACCATCGAGTTCGTCGAGCTCGAGCGGGAGCGCACCTACGAGATCGCGGGTTTGTCGGTGAAAATGATACGGCAGCGGCACTCCGGCGATTCTTACGGCTATCGCTTCTCGCGCGCCGGGAAGAGCGTCGTCTATTCGACGGACAGCGAGCACAAATTCGAGGCTCTCGACGAGAGCTATCCCTTCGTTCCATTCATTCGCGACGCCGATCTCCTGATCTTCGACACCATGTACTCGCTCGCGGACACGGTTTCGGTCAAGGAGGACTGGGGGCACTCCAGCAACATGGTCGCGGTGGAGCTGGCGCAGCTTGCCCGGGTCAAGCACCTCGTCATGTATCACCATGAGCCGATCTACGATGACCGCATGATCGAGACGATCCTGTCCGAGACGCGGCGCTACGAGGAGATCAGCCGCTCGACGCACAAGCTGATCGTCAGCTCGGCTTACGACGGACTCGAGATTGGCCTCTGAGAAAGAGAGCACCCGGCGGGGCATGCGACTGCTTGCGGGCATCGGCTCGGCGCTCTCGGCTCCCGGGCGGGCGCTCGCGCTCGCGGTGCTCGCGCTCTTGGCGCTCCTGCGCGCGGCCGATCCCGCGTTCCTCGAGGAGGCGAGGCTCCGCGGCTTCGATCTCGAGCAGCGGCTATATCACAGAGTCTTGGAGCCGGCGGAGGTACGGGTACGCGTCGTCGCAATCGACGAGAAGAGCTTGCAGCGCTACGGCCAATGGCCTTGGCCTCGCACCCTTGTCGCGCGCCTGGTGCGGAGGATCGCCGCCGGAGAGCCGCGGGTCCTCGGGGTCGACATCCTGTTCTCCGAGTCGGACCGTCTGTCGCCGGGACGCCTCGTGGAATCCGTGCCGGATATCCCGTTATCGATCGTGCACGAGCTCTCCCTGTTGCCGGCCAACGAGGCGGCACTCGCCGCGGCCTTTCAGAGCGTGCCGACGGTCTTGGGGCTCGGCGGCACTCACGAACCGCCGCAGGCAGCGCGAAGGCCCTCCCCCATCACGCCGATACGCGAGAGAGGCGCCTACGTGCGGAGGTCTCTCATCGAATACTCCTCGCTGGTGCGCGACATACCCGAGATCGATGCGGCTGCGCTCGGCAGGGGGATCCTTCTCGGCGGGCCGGATGCTGGCGGCGTCGTTCGGCGCCTGCCGCTCATAGATGTCGGCGAGCGCAACCTGGTCCCCGCCTTCGCGCTCGAGGTCCTTCGCGTGGCATTTGGCCTGCATTTTATCGAGATCGCAGCGTCGAGCGACGGCATCGAAGGGGTGCAGCTCGAGGATCTTTTTCTGCCGACGGACAGCCGTGGCCGCGCCTATCCGCACTTCGCGCCTCCCCACGAGAAGCTGATCTCGGCGGCGGATCTCCTGGATGGCTCGTACAATCCGGCGCAACTGAAAGACGATATCGTGCTCCTCGGCGTGACCGGGGTGGGCCTTGGCAACACGACGGAGACCCCGATCGGACCCATGCCGGGGACCGAGATTCACGCTCAGCTCATCAAATCTATCCTCACCGGCGACCTGCTTCGCCGGGCTCCGATGCTGGACCGCATCGAGGTCGGCCTCGTCCTCGCCGCCGGCCTATTGTCGATTTTCGTCGTGCCGTATTCGCGGCCGCGGAGTGCCGGTTTCGCCCTTGTTGGCCTCATAGCATTGCTCCTTGGCTCGGGATTCGCGGCTTTTCGCTTCGCCAACCTGCTGATCGACACCTTCTATCCGGCCATTTCGGCCGTCGTGATCTTCGTCATCATGCTGGGTGCCCACCTGCGCGCCGCAGATTCGGCCCGCCGGCGCCTCGCCGCCGAGCTTGCGGGAGAACAGGAGGCCAAAGCGCGGCTCGAGGGCGAGCTGAATGCCGCCCGCGCAATCCAGATGGGCCTTCTGCCGCGGCGCTTTCCCGGCCGCCCCCAGCGCCAGGACGTCGAGGTCTACGCGGTGGTCGAGCCGGCGCAGAAGGTGGGCGGCGATCTCTACGACGTGCTCATGCTCGACCAAAGCCGTCTCTTCTTCGCGATCGCCGACGTGTCCGGCCACGGCATTCCGGCGGCGCTGTTCATGGCGATGAGCATGGGGGTCTTGCGCGCGGCGACGTTGCGTCACAGCGAGGCGCTCGATCAAGTCTTCCGGGAAGCCAATGCGGAGCTCCTCGCTGCCAGCGACGATTTGATGCGCGAGGGGACGAGCATGATGTTCGTCACCGTCTTTGCCGGCGTGCTCGATCTCGCGACCGGTCTCATCGTCTATGTGAATGCCGGGCATGATTCGCCGTTCGTGCGGCGGCGCGATGCGACGGCCCGCCTTCTCGTGACGGAGGGCGGGCCGCCGCTCGGCACGGTCGAGGACTTCCCTTACGCCGTCGGTCGTCTCCAGTTGGAACCCGAAGAGCTGGTACTCCTCTATACCGACGGCGTCGTCGAGGCCGAAAACCGCGAAGGCACGGCCTACGCGATGGTGCGCCTGGAGAAGGTCCTCGCCTCCGCACCGCAAGGCGACGCCAAGTCGGTCGTCGAGCTCGTGCGCTCCGACGTCCGCCAGTTCATCGCCGACGCCGGACAGGCCGATGACCTCACCGTGTTGGCGGTGCGCTGGCTCGCGCCCGGACCATCCACCGCCTGATCGGCGTAGCGTGATCGCGACCCGGCGATTGCGCGGCTCGGAGAGCCGGTCGCCGGCTGAATTGCGAGGTCCAGCGCGCCGCACGCAGGCTGGCTCTCGCGATCGACCGCATGTCCGGCCCCTTCCCGATTAGACCACCTCTTCCAGGGCGACCGGATTGGAATAGCAGCCCCAAGCGGGTAAACTGGAGGCCAAAGAACGCCGCCGCCGCGCGATCCTCGATTGCCCGCGGCGGGCCGCGAGGGGGACGATGCAAGCACGCCTCAACCTTCGCTCCCAGAGGGGCGCATTGCGGCGCATCCGCAGGTTCGTCGCCATATTCGGCGCCGCGCGAGGGGTCGACCGCGCAGAGCAGGCGCGCATCGCGATCCTCATCGAGGAGCTCCTCACGAACCTGATGAAATACGGTCATCCCGGCCATGTTCGAGCGCGGCACGTCAACATAACCCTGCACCTTGTAAGCAAGCAGATGACGATCGTCTTCACCGACAATGGCAGGGCCTTCAATCTGCTGGCGCATCCGCCACCCGATCTCGAGCGGCCGCTTGAGGAGAGACCCGTCGGCCATCTGGGCCTCCAAATCGTGCGCGAGCTGGCGCACGAGGTGAGCTATAACCGCGTACGCGGCCGCAACGTGATCCGGCTTATCCGCCACTTGGCACCCTACCGCAGAATGAGGCCCACGCGCCTTCGC
>DATEQI010000093.1:0-8209 GCA_035272805.1 Alphaproteobacteria bacterium
GGATTGGCGACCGGCGTCGCGTAGGCAAGGTAGTCCTCGTGCAGAGCGGCGGTCGCGGCGGCCCAGGCGCTGCTGTCGACCGGCGGCAGTGCCCTCGCCGCCGCCGCGAATTGCGCCATGCCGGCGTTGATCGGCAGCTCCGCCTGATAGACCCGGCCGAGCTCCTCGGCCCCCATGTGCACATGCACGAGCTTCTGCTTGGGCCCCGGCACGGCGAGGAGAGAGTAGCCCGCGGTCGTCATCTCGCCGAGCCGCGCACCCGCGGCGAGGAGGAGGTCGGCCTGCTCGACGAAGGCCGTGAGCCTCGGGTTGGGTGCGAGGCCGAGATCGCCGGCGTAGCAGGGATGGAGATTGTCGAAGCGATCCTGGCGGCGAAAGGAGGTGGCGACGGCGAGACGGTTGGCGGCGGCGAAGGCCGTGATGTCGGCCACGGCGGCTTTCGTCCAGGTGCTGCCTCCGAGCAGGAGGAGCGGCTTCGTCGCGGCGGCAAGCAGCTCGCGTAGCCGTGTCATGTCGGCCGGCGCAGGATGCGCTTGCACGCTTCGGTAAGGGGCCGCGTCCGCGACCGCGGCGGGCTCGCGCAGCATGTCCTCGGGGAGGGCCAGCACCACCGGCCCCGGCCGACCCGAGGTGGCAAGCGTGAAGGCATGGGCCACGAGCTCGGGAATGCGCCCCGGATCGTCGATTTGCGCCACCCATTTGGAGAGCGGGCCGTACATGCGGCGGTAGTCGATCTCCTGAAAGGCCTCGCGCTCCGTGTCGCCGCGCGCGACCTGGCCGATGAAGAGGATCACCGGCGTGGAATCCTGGTAGGCCGTGTGGATGCCGACGCTTGCGTTCGTGGCGCCGGGCCCGCGGGTGACGAAGACGACCCCGGGCCGCCCGGTGAGCTTGCCGTGGGCCTCCGCCATGTAGGCCGCCCCGCCCTCCTGCCGGCACACCACAAGCCGGATGTGATTGCGCGCGTCGTAAAGCGCGTCGAGCACGGCGAGAAAACTCTCGCCCGGCACGCAAAAAGCCGTGTCGACCCCGTGGATCTTGAGCTGATCCACCAGAATCTGGCCACCGCTCCGCGGAGTCGGCTGCTCGCTCATCGCGCGCCTCGTTGGCACTTTGGGCTCTCCTCGCCCGCCACCTAGAGGTAGCGCCCATCCGCACGCTTGTCCACGGCTTACCTGGCCGTGCCCTGCGGCGGACGGTCAAGATGCACTGGGAATCGGCGATCTCCGGGCGGTCGTTTCGAGTCGAGCTCTATGACAGTCCCGCCAGGCTACGAGGGCCGGAGAGAGGCCGCGGGTTGCTTGGCGCCGCCAGGTCGACCTCAACTGTGCCCTCGACGATACGCACGGGGAAGCTGTTGAGGCTCGTCTCCGGACGGTCGAGGCGGCTGATATGCTTGCCCGTCCTGATCTCGAACTCCCAGAGATGCTTGCTGCAAATGAGGACGTCCTCCTCGAGCTCCCCCTCGCTGAGCGGATGGGCCTCGTGGGGGCAGGCATCCTCATAGGCCATGACGTCATCGCCGCACTTGAGCAGGATGAGGTTGGCACCTCCGACGCTGGCCTTGGTGATGCTGCCTTCCGCCACCTCGGCGAGCTTCATGACCCGCTGCCAATTCGCCATGTCGCGCTCTCGAGACTTTAGCGGCCCTTGAAGGCGGCCGGGCGCTTCTCGACGAAGGCCTTGGCACCCTCGAGATGATCCTCCGTCTTCTTGAGGATGCTTTGCCCGAGCCGCTCGAGCGTGCGGCCGGTATCCGGGTCGACGTTGAGGCAGGTGTTGAGAACGAGCTTGGCCATGCCGAGGGCTAGCGGCGCCTTCTTAGCTAAGCTGGCCGCAAGCTCGAGCGCGCGCGGCATGAGCCGATCCCCGGGCAGCACCTCCTCGACGAGACCGAGGGCCAACGCGCGCTCGGCAGACACCATCTCGCCCGTCATCACGAGCTGCTTCGCGCGCCCGAGGCCGATGAGCTTGACCAGGCGGGAACAGCCGCCGGAGCCCGGTATGAGACCTACCTTGTTCTCGGGGAAGCCGAGCTTGGCGCCTTCGGCCGCCAAGCGGAAGTCGCAGGAGAGTGCCAACTCGAGCCCGCCGCCGGCGGCGACGCCGTTGATGGCCGCGATGACCGGAACCTCGATCGCCTCGATCTCGTCGAACACGTTGTGGATCTGGCGCGCGACGCGGCGAAAGCCCCGCGTGCCCAGCTCGCTGAGGCTCTTCATGCCGCGCACGTCCTCGCCCGCGGAAAACGCGCGGCCTTCTCCCGTGATGACGAGCACCCTGAGCGCGTCGTCGCCCGAGAGCTCGGCTACGCTTGCGGCCATCTCCTCGCGCATGCGCTGATGCCACGCGTTGAGCCGGTCGGGACGACTGAGCGTCAAGACGGCGACGCCGCCCTTCCGCTCCAGCCGCAGGAATTCGAAACCCATCAGCGTCCCCTGAATGAGGGCGGTCGCTTCTCGAGAAAGGCTTTGATACCCTCGGCGCTGTCCTCGGAGGCGAAGATGTGATTCTGGTGCGCGCGCTCGATCGCGAGGCCTTCCGCGAGGCTTGCCTCCAGGCCGAGATTGACCGAGAGCTTGATGTAGCCCTGCGCCACCGTCGGGCCCGAAGCCAGCTTGCTCGCCGCGGCCATGACCTCCTCCCGGAATTTCTCCTCGGGAAGGACGCGATCGACGATGCCGAGCGCGAGTGCCTCCTCCGGCGTCACGGTCTCCCCGCTCACCATGAGGTGAAGCGCCTTGCTCTTCGGAATGAGGCGCGGCAGGCGCTGCGTGCCGCCCATTCCCGGCGAGAGGCCGAGGTTCACCTCGCCGAGCCCGAGGCGATACTTGCCCGCGCTCGCAAGGCGGAAGTCGCATGCGAGCGCCAGCTCGAGCCCGCCGCCGATGCAATGGCCGGCGATCGCCGCGATGAAGAGCTTGGGCGTCCGCGCGATGAGATCGACGGTCTCGTGCGCGGCAAGGACGAAGTTGGCGAAGGCCGCCTTGTCGGAAACCTTAAGCGTCGAGATATCGGCACCGGCTGAGAAGAAGCGCGGGAGCTCGCTGCGGATGACGGCGAGGCGCACCGCGCCGTCCTCGCGGATGCGCTGGAGAACGCCCGCCAGCTCGCGCAACGCCGCCATGTCGTAGGCGTTCGCCGGCGGATTGTCCAAGCCGACGATGCCGACGCCGTCTTCGATCGTGAATTTGATGGCCATGGCAGGCTCGCCCGACTTAGAGGAAGCGCCGGTTGGCCAGGTTGTCCGGCACCTCGAGGCCGAGCTTCCTGATCTCGGGAACCGTGTCGGCGATGTAGCGCTGCCGCAGCTCCTCGTTGCCGTGCATCTTGATTCCCCATTTCACGTAGAGCGGCGAGTTCTGCGAGGTGGAGCGGCCGAACATGTCGAGTGCCGCAGGCCACCATTTCTTGAGCGCCGCCTGGGCCGTCGCCTTGCCCTCCGCGGTCGCGCAGATCTCCCTCAGATGCAGAAAACCGGCCTTGGTGTGGAATTCCTCGTCGGCCTCGAGTTGCGGCGAGGCCCGCGCGAGGGGCTCGTACGGGCTTCCCGTCCACTCCACGCCGACATAAAGCCCGACGCGGTCGATAAGCGCATGGAACCACGCGAGGTCGATCCAGTTCTCGAACGGTATATGGAAGGCGTATTGCTTGATCGGGCGCTCTCCGGTGGGATCGACGCCGAGACTCTCGAGCATCTCCTGCACGATCTGTCCGTGCGCGACCTCCTGCTTGACGATCTCGGCCTCGATCTCCATGGCGCGGCCGTGGGGCGCAAAGCGCAGGCCCGCATCCGCGATCTTCGCCAAGATGCGCCGGTACTCGGGGTTGCCGTTGTTCTCGAGGTGCTCGCCGAGCAGCTTGACGAGCAGCTGGCGAAACTCCTCCGGCATGTCCGGGTCGTTGCGCTTGTACATGCGCTTCGGCGTCACCTTTTCCTCCAGCACCGCCATGTCCGCCTCCTCTGCCTCGCGAAGCCTAAAGAATACATACAATCGGGATAGTATCTCAGAGCGCGGCGTTGTCAACCATCCCGCGCCGCCGACAAGCGGGCCGGCGGCCGCGCGCCCGCCGCCCGCGCGGTGCGCCGCGGCCGCGGCCGCGCGGGTGCTGCGCGGCGCAGCACCCCTTGAAGCACGAGCGAGCGCAGCGCCCGCACCAGATTGCGGCCGTTGAGCTCCGAGGAGCGTCGGTGCCACTCGAGAAAGGTCCCGTCGTGGTTTGCCATGAGGACCGCCGAGAGCTCCTTGACCGGCACGTCGTCACGGAACTCGCCCGCCTTCTGGCCGCGACGGATGAGGGCTGCGATGAATTGATTGAGGCGCCGATAGATGTCGGAGATGCGCTCCGATACGTCCGCGTCCCTGCCGCCGAGCTCGAGGGACATCAGAATGAGGAGCAGGACCTCGTCGCGATGGGTGACCCCCAGCATGGCCTGGTTGTGAAGGAAGGCCACCAGCTTCTCGGTCGGCGACGGCCCCGCCCGCTCGACCACCTCCATCATGCGCTCGACGACGATCCTCTGCACCCGACCCAAGAGATCGACCAGCACCGCCGATTTGCTGCCGAAATAGAAATAGACCGCACCCTTGGTCAGGCCCGCCGCGGCGGCGATGTCCTCGAGCGTCGTCGCGTGGTAGCCCTGCGAGACGAAGAGGCTGAGCGCCGCCCTGCGCAGCTTCTCGAGGCTCGCCGCGCGTTGCTCGATCTTCTTCACCATGGCGGATGCATCCCCCTCGCGTCTTTCTCCCCCTCGAGGAGCGGGACCATCGCGTTTGACCGCCTCGCCCTTCGAGACGCGCGCTTCGCGCGCTCCTCAGGGTGAGGCGGCCCAAAAATCCAGCGAATTTCCTCATCCTGAGGAGGGCCGAAGGCCCGTCTCGAAGGATGAGAAAATCCGTTCAATGCCATATGCGGTTCCTTCGCCTCAAGGAGCGCGGGTGGGCTCGAGGTGAGGCTCGCGTCCTTATCGGCCGTCACTAGCGTACTCGCGTCCGGCCACGAGGCACGGCCTCGCCGTACTCGAGCTCCGGCCTTAGCGGCACGGGCTCGCCGAGGTTCCACAGCGCCCAATGGAGCTCCGCGTCGGCGCTCCTCAGAATGGTTTCGATCTGCGGCGAACGGCACTCCGCCATCGCCGCCGCGATGAGCGCGCGCGCCTCGCGGATGCGCTCGATCTGCTGTTGCCGTTCCATGCTCGGCCTCCCTAACGATCCAACGCCCGCCTGAACTCCTTGGGCCGCTGGTCGATCATCCGCTTCGTCTTGAGCTCGTAGCGCGGCAAGCTGTTCGGCGCCGCCGGGCGAACCCGCAAGCGAACATGAAGTGCCGCGTGAATGCGATCGGAGAGCTGCTGGCCGATCCCGTCCCACGAGGCGGGGTCCGCCGCGTGCTCCGGCGACGGCTCGAAGCGGATCGTCATGACGTCGTTGTCGCCTTCGCGCGTCAGCACGAGCTCATAGGCGCTACCTACCCCCGGCGTCTCGGCGACCAGATTCTCGACGGCACTCTGATATACGTTCGTGCCGCGGACGGTGAGCATGAAGTCGGTGCGGCCGAGAACGGCACCCTCGAGCTTGCTCCAGGTGCGCCCGCACGGGCAGCTCGGGCGCCGCAGCACCAGATCGTGCGTGCGGTAGTTGAGCAGCGGCTGCGCCGTGTTGGCGTAGCTGGTCACGATGTTCTCGCCGATCGTGCCATCCGCGGCCTCGCCGCCGCTCTCGGGATCCATCGACCATGAGAAGACGTTCATCTCGTTGACGTGCACGCCATCGCCCTCGGGGCAGCCCGGCGCCAAGGCGTCGACCTCGGCGATGCCGAGGAGCTCGCCCGCCTTGGCCCCCCAGGCCTGCTCGAGCTGCGCGCGCATCGCCGGGAGTGCGGTCGGTCCCGGCTCGCCCGCATGATAGGTGTATTTGATCGAGCTCTGCGACAGGTCGATGCCCATCTCCGCCGCGACGGCGGCCATGCGGAGCGCGAAGGTCGGCGTGGAGATAAGCACCGTCGGGCGCATGCGGAGGATGGCCTGGATGTGCCCCTTGGTGTCGAGCCCGCCGCCCGAGAGGACGCGGCAGCCGAGACGGCGCGCACCCCAATAGGCGCTCCAGAAACCGGCGAAATTGCCCCATGAGAAGGCGAAGTAGAAGCTGTCGCTGGGCCGGATCCCGAGCGCCCAAAAGCCGTAGACCCAGGATTCGCCATAGCGAACCGTGTCGGACATCGAATAGGGAATGCTCAAGGGCACGCCGGTCGTGCCGGAGGTCTCGCAGTGATGCACGACGAACTCCGGCGGCAGAGCGAGCGTCGGTCCGTAAGGCGGTGCTGTCTCCTGGAGGCCGACGAATTCGCTCTTGTCGGTGAGCGGGACGCGGCGCTTGAAATCCTCGATGGTGCGGATGTCGCGCGGCTTGAGGCCGGCCGCGTCGAACTTCACCCGGTAGAACGGGCTCAGCTCATAGGCGTACTCGGCCAGCGCCCGAAGCCTCTTCAGGTGAAGCGCATCGAGCTCCTCCCGCGGCATCGTCTCCGTATATTCGTTCCAAAACCGGCTGGCGCCGGCCCGCGCCCCGAGGAGGGCCAATCGAGCACCGCTCATCAATTCGCCTCCCTATGCAATGCGGAACGCCGCGGCCCCCTCGCGCAAGGCCCAACCCAAACATACTAGCCAGTCAGAATGTTCAACGCCAGCCTCGGGCGGCCGTAGTAGTGGGCCAGTTTCGCCTCATCCTTCGAGACGGCCGCTTCGCGACCTCCTCAGGATGAGGCGAAACCCAAGCCTAAGTCCTCATCCTGAGCAGCGTCGCGCTTGCGACGCGTCTCGAAGGATGGGGACTTGGGCAACGTGACCCACTGCTGCGGTCGTGTGTGTCGGCGGCCTGACCGGCTCGAGCCCGAGTTCTCTCAGAAGGTCGAAAGAGAGGGGTAATACATTGATATAAATAAATAATAATACCCTTACCAAACATTAATATCGGCGCAACTGGCGGGTAAGGCGCCGGCGCCCATATCTATGGGCGACCGAGACCCCCGGATGCATTTTCCGGAGCGGCTTTTGTCCCCAGGCAAGGAGTGAACGATGAGCCTTTCTCTCTTACCCATCCGCGCGGGCAGCGCGGCGCCGGCCGCGCGACCGCTGTCCGAGACGCGCGCGCGCCCCCGCAGGACGTCAAGGGGCGCACTTGCCCTCTTCGCCGCGGTGGCGCTCCTCGCGTCGCCGGCTTTCGCGCGGGAGGCGCCCACGAGCTTCGCCCCCCTCGTCAAGGAGGTCGCCCCCGCGGTCGTCAATGTCTCGACGACCCAGAAGGTGAGCGGCGGCCCGATGATGGATTTGCCCTTCCAGGATCTCCCGGAGGACTCGCCCTTCCGCCAGTTCTTCAAGCACTACTTCAACGGTCCGGGTCAAGGCCAGGGCGAGAGCCATCCCATGCTGCAGCACTCGCTCGGCTCCGGCTTCGTCATCGATCCCTCGGGCTACGTCGTCACCAATAATCACGTGGTCGGATCGGCGACCGAGATCAACGTCAAGCTCTCGGACGGCACGACCTACAATGCAAAGCTGGTGGGCCGCGACGAGCGTACGGACCTGGCCCTCCTCAAGATCACGGCGGACCACGCCTTGCCCGCGGTCGCTTGGGGCGACAGCGACAAGGCCCAGGTCGGCGACTGGGTGATGGCGGTCGGCAATCCCTTCGGGCTCGGCGGCACGGTCACGGCGGGTATCGTCTCCGCGCGCGGCCGCGACCTCCACGAGGGGCCCTACGACAGCTTCATCCAGACCGACGCCGCCATCAACCGCGGCAACTCCGGCGGCCCCATGTTCAACATGGACGGCCAGGTGATCGGCATCAACAGCGCCATCTACTCGCCGAACGGCGGCAGCGTCGGCATCGGCTTCGCCATCCCCTCGGCCCTTGCCAAGCCGGTCGTCGAGCAGCTCAAGGAGCACGGCTCGGTCGAGCGCGGCTGGCTCGGGGTGCAAATCCAGGAGGTGACGCCCGACGTCGCCGAGAGCCTTGGGCTCAAGGCGCCCGCCGGAGCGCTCGTCGCCAAGGTCACCAAGGACAGCCCGAGCGAGGCCGCCGGCCTGCGTCAGGGCGACGTGATCACGCGCTTCAACGGCAAGGACATCAAGGAGCTGCGCGATCTCACCCGCTCGGTCGCCGATACCCGGCCGGGTACCAACGCGCCGATCACCATCTGGCGTGACGGT
>DATEQI010000094.1:0-4973 GCA_035272805.1 Alphaproteobacteria bacterium
AGTACTGCGCCGATAAGGGGGCCAAGCCAACTCGATGTGCCGCCGATCAGCGGCATGGCGATGGTGTTGACCGCGTAGCTGAGGCTGAAGCCGGAGGCCGGATCGAGATAGGTGACGTAATAGGGGAATGGCGCGCCTGCCATGCCCATGAACGCCCCGCTCAGCGCGGTGGCGAGGAGCTTCAGGCGCAGCGTCGGCACGCCGAAGGCTTCGGCCGCCACTTCGTCGTCGCGGATGGCGGAGAAGCCGTAGCCGAGCCGCGAGCGCTCGATCGCGCGCGCGGTCACCAGCGCGAAGACCGCGAGTGCGAGCATGACGAGGAAGAGGTACTCGATATAGTTGCCGATGATCGGCACCTGCTGAGGGCGCATGATGTAGGCGCCGCGCGAGCCGCCGACGAAGTCCCAATTGACGATGAGAGTCTGCACCACGACCGCAAGCGCCAAGGTCGCGATCGCGAAATAGACGCCGCGCAATCTCAGCGTCAGATATCCGGTGCCGAGGCCGACCAAGCCGGAAATGGCGCCGCCGATCACCATGAGCACGGGCAAGGGGAGTGGGACCAGCTTATAGAGGGCGACCGAGCTGTAGGCGCCGAGCGCGAAGAAGGCCGCCGTGCCGAAATTGACGTAGCCGGTATAGCCGCCGAGGATGTTCCACGCCGTCGCGAGCACGACGTACTGCAGGACGACGTAGCCGGCGAAGAAGAAATATTCGTTGTGGACGAGAAGCGAGAGCCCGAATACCGCGGCGCCGACGGCGATGGCGAGGAGGATGAAGACGCGCGAGCCCATCCTTTAGCGCCCCATGAGTCCCATGGGCCGGAAGGCGAGCGTCACGAGGAGAAAGCCGAAGGCGATCGCCGGCGACCAGGAGGGGCCGTAGAAGGTCGAGGTGATGCTTTCGACGATGCCGAGCAGCATGGCGGCGATGAGGGTGCCCGGCAGGCTGCCCATGCCGCCGAGCACGCAGATGGCGAAGACGCGGCCGATGTAGTCGCGGCCGATCGAGGGCTCGACCGGCTGGATGATGATGAGCAAGGCTCCCGCGACGCCGGCCATCGCGATCGAGATGCCGAAGGCGAGGCGCTTGATGCGGCTCGGGCTCACGGCCATGAGCTGGAGGGCGAGCGCGTCCTGCGACACGGCGAGGATCGCGCGTCCGGCGAAGCTCTTCTGGAGGAAGAGCTGGAGGCCGCCCAAGAGTGCCAACGAGACCGCGCAAGGCACCAGCATCCTGAGCGGCAGGATGGCGAAGCCGAGATGGAGGCTGGGCCCGATGTAGCTTGCCTCGACGTAGCGGTAGTCGACCCCGAAGACGAGGACGAGGGCGACCTCGGTGATGAAGAGCAGGCCGAAGAAGAAGGCGAGACCCCTCAAGGATTCCTGCCCGCGCTTCTCGAAGGAGAGGTAATAGACCTGATAGATGGCAGCACCCAGGAGATAGAAGGCGGGCGCCATGATGACGCTCGTCAGCAGGGGATCGATGCCGAGCGAGCCGTTGACGATGTAGACGATATAGGAGCCGAGGATGATGAAGGCGGGATGCGCGATGTTGACGATGTCCAGCATGCCGAAGGAGATCGAGACGCCGACCGTCACCGCGGCGTAGAAGCCGCCGAGAAGAAGCCCGGAGATCACGGCATTGGCCAAGAGCTCGAAAGGGAAGCTCATCGGTGCCGTCTACCTGGGTGAATGCCGCGGCGGCGCTCCGGGCTCGGCACCAGAGGGCGCGCGCAGCCGGCTTGCGAAAAGGGCGACACGGTTTTGACCTTCCTCCCCGGACCCGCCTCTGCGAAAAGCCCGCCTGCGTGCGGCGCTCGGCCTAATCTGGAGGAAGTCGGCGCCCTTGGCTAGAGGATGCGTAGCGCTGCCTCGGTAGCGGGTCAGTTTCACCTCATCCTTCGAGACGGCCGCTTCGCGGCCTCCTCAGGATGAGGTGAAACCCAAGCGCCAAGTCCTCATCCTGAGGAGCGTCGCGCTTGCGACGCGTCTCGAAGGATGGGGGCTTGGGCAACGTGACCCACTACCGCTGCCTCGCCCCGCTTCCGCGCCGCGGCAAACTCCCCTAAACTTGTGGACCACGAGAGTGCCGCCGCCGATGGGAGGACGCCATGGCCTTGCGGACGGGATCCGACGAAAAGCGGCCGCCCGCAACGGCGAGCTCGAGGCGAGCGCCGACCGTCTCGATGCCGGAGCGCGCCGAGATGATCGCCCGCGCGCGGGAGCTGGCACCGGCACTGCGCGCGCGGGCTGCCGAGGCCGAGCGGCTGCGGGCGCTGCCGGAGGCGACCATCCGCGAGCTGCACGAGAGCGGCCTCTTCCGCGCCTTCCAGCCGCGGCGCGTCGGCGGCAGCGAGCTCGACTACGGCCTCTGCATCGAGGTGGGGGCGGTCCTCGGTCAAGCCTGCGGCTCGACCGCCTGGGTGTGGTCCAACCTCTCGAGCCACCATTGGATGCTCGCCATGTGGCCCGAGCGCGCGCAAAGCGAGATCTGGGGCAGCGACCCCGACGTGCTGATCGCCTCGGCGTTCGTCTTCCCGAGCGGCCGCGCCAAGCGCGTCCCCGGCGGCTACGAGCTCTCCGGACGCTGGCCGTTCTCGAGCGGCATCATGCATTCGAGCTGGGTCATGGTGGGGGCACTCGTGGCGGCAGCCGAGGGCGGTCCCTCCGAGCAGCGCATGTTCTTGGTACCCGCGACGAGCTATCGCGTCATCGACACTTGGCACGTGTCGGGCCTCTGCGGCACGGGCAGCCACGACGTCGCGATCGACGGCGTCTTCGTGGCGGACGCGTTCACCCTGGACGTCGAGGCAACGAAGCGCGCCGAAGCGCCCGGGCTCCGGCTCAACCCCACGGCCCTTTACCGCGTCCCGGTCTTCGCCACCTTTCCCTATCTCCTCGCGGGCCCGCTGCTCGGCATCGCCGAGGGGGCGGTCGACCATTACGTCGCGAGCGCGCGCGAGCGCGCCGGCTCTTACACCGGCCAGCGCATCGCCGAGCACGCGCCGGTGCAGATCAAGATCGCCGAGGCGACGGCCTCTTGCGCCGCGGCACGGCTCATGCTGACGAGCGATTGCGAGGAGATGATGGCGATGGCCGAGGCACACGAGATCGCGGACGATGAGGTGCGCGCGCGCTACCGCCGCAACCCCGCCTTCTGCGCGAGGCTAGCCACGCGCGCGGTCGATCTCCTGGCCGAGGCCGCGGGTGGGGGCGGTCTCTACGAGAGCAATCCCCTGCAGCGCGCCTTCCGCGACGCCCATGCCGCGGCGGCGCACATCTCGCTCGTGTGGGATGCGGCAGGTGCCATCTACGGCCGCGTGGCCCTCGGCCTGCCCTCCGGCAACTCGACAATCTGAGCGCGAGAGGCGCGCGCAATCTCGGGGCGAAACCCGCCCCCTCCAAATCGCTAGTGGGTCACGTTGCCCGAGTCCCCATCCTTCGAGACGCGTCGCAAAGCGCGACGCTCCTCAGGATGAGGACTCGGAGCTTGGGTTTCACCTCATCCTGAGGAGGCCGCGACGCGGCCGTCTCGAAGGATGAGGACTCGGAGCTTGGTTTTCACCTCATCCTGAGGAGGCCGCGACGCGGCCGTCTCGAAGGATGAGGTGAAACTGACCCACTACCTCCAAATCTCCCTCTTTCGCGTAGCGCGCGATTGGGAATAGGATGGCAAAAAAGCGCCAGAATTCAGGGAGGCACCATGCTGCGCACTCGGAAGCTCGGGATCGCTCCACGCCTGCTCGCGGCAGCCCTCGTCGCGGCGGCGGCTCTCATCTCCTCATCGCCGGCGCCGGCCCTTGCCGCCGAGCCGATCAAGATCGGCCTGGGCATGGCGCAGACGGGCCCGCTCGCGGCAAACGGCAAGGCGGCCCTTCTCGCCATGCAGATATGGGTCGAGGACGTCAATGCAAAGGGCGGCCTCCTCGGCCGGCCGGTGACGCTCATCCAGTACGACGACCAAAGCAATCCCTCGACCGTGCCCGGCATCTACACGAAGCTCATCGACGTCGACAAGGTCGATCTCGTGATCGGCGGCTACGCGACCGTCGTGCTGGCTCCGGCCATGCCCGTCGTGATGCAGCACAAAATGGCGTTCATCGGGCTCCTCGGCCTGGCGGTCAACAGCGAGTTCAACTATCCCAATTATTTCTCCATGACCGCGACGGGGGGGCCGGATCCCAAGGCCACGATCACGAAGGGCTTCTTCGACATCGCGATGGCTGAGACGCCCAAGCCCACGACCGTCGCCATCGTGGCGGCCGACTCCGAGTTCGCCAAGAACGCATCCGACGGCGCGCGCGAGAACGCCAAGGCGGCCGGCCTCAAGATCGTCTACGACCGCACCTACCCGCCCCCGCCGGCGACCACCGACTTCTCGCCGATCGTCCAGGCCATCCAGGCTGCCAATGCGGACCTCGTCGTGGTGTGCTCCTATCCGCTCGATTCGGTCGGCATGGTGCGCGCCGCCAACGAGATCGGGCTCAAGGCCAAGATGTTCGGGGGGGCCATGGTCGGCCTGCAAACCACCTCGACCAAGACCTCGCTCGGAGCGCTCTTGAACGGCATCGTCAACTACGACTTCTGGCTGCCCGTGAAGGCGATGCAGTTCCCCGGCGTGCTCGAGTTCCTCAAGAAGTACCAGGCCAAGGCGCCTTCCGCCGGCGTCGATCCGCTCGGCTACTACATCCCGCCTTGGGCCTACGCCGATCTGCAGGTGCTCGGCGAGGCGGTCGAGGCGACCAAGAGCCTCGACCAGGGCAAGCTCGGCGCCTATATGCACGCGAGCACCTTCAAGACCATCCTCGGCGACCTCAAGTTCGGCGCCAACGGCGAACTGGCCCAATCGCGCGTGCTGCAGATCCAGTTCCAGCACATCAAGGGCAACGACCTCGAGCAATTCCGGGACACGGCGACGCAAGTGGTCCTCTCGCCGCCCGAGTACAAGTCGGGCGAGGTGATCTACCCCTA
>DATEQI010000095.1:0-6687 GCA_035272805.1 Alphaproteobacteria bacterium
CGGGGGCAATGATCGCCGGCGTCCTCATCGGCCTCATCGAATCGCTCTCCGCCTTCTACTTGGGCCCGGTCTATCAGGACGTCGTCGTCTATGCGCTCTTTGTCGTCGTCCTGTGGGTGCGGCCGCACGGCCTCCTGGGGAAGGCTTAGGTGCTGCGGAAGCCCATCATCGGCTGGTTGGCGCTTGCCGCCGTTTTCCTCGGCTTTCCGCTCGTCTTCACCGGCGAGTATTACGAGCAGCTCGCGGCCTTCGTCATCCTCTCCGCCATCTCTGCCTCGGCATGGAACCTCGTCGGCGGTTATGCCGGCCAGGTCTCGGTCGGCCACGCCGTCTATTTCGGCGCCGGCGCCTACATGCCGCTCCTTTTCTACAAGCTGTGGGAGGCGAGCCCGCTCTTGGGCTTCCCCGCGGGCATTGCGGTGAGTGTGGTCATCGCCGTCGTCATCGGCGTGCCCACTTTCCGGCTGTCGGGGCATTATTTCAGCATGGCGACGATCGCGGTCGCCGAGCTCATCCGCATCCTGGTCAGCGACTGGGACTTCCTCGGCGGCGCCATCGGCCTCATGGGGCCGGCGACGCCGCGCGGCTGGTGGGACCTCGTCTACCGCAGCTCGGTGCCCTACTACTACATCTTCCTCGCCGTGCTCGCGGTGCTGCTCTACATCACGCACCGCATGGAGCGCAGTCGCCTCGGCTATTATTTGCGCGCGATCCGCGCCGGGGAGCGCGCGGCGCGCAGTCTCGGCGTGCCGGTCAGCCGCTACAAGCTCTATGCGCTCATGCTGAGTGCTGGCTTCACCTCGCTCGCCGGCTCGCTTTACGCCGTGAAGTTCGGTTTCGTCGATCCCGGAAGCACGCTCGGCATCCTCGTCTCCGTGCAGATGATCGTGATGGCGGCACTCGGGGGTGCGGGCCGGCTCCTCGGACCGCTCTTGGGTGCCGTGATCCTGGTACCGCTTCAGACCACGACCAATACGTTTTTCGGCGGTGCGGGGACCGGTCTCGCCTTCATCCTCTACGGCGGCATCATCATGCTGTTGAGCCGCTTCGAGCCGGGCGGCCTGCTCGAGCTCTGGGAACGCTTCCAGGCGCGCCGCGAGGCACGCACGGCGAAGGAGCGCGCCCTTGTCGGAGCCGGTGAGGACCATGCTGCTTAGGGCCGAGAACATCAGGATGGCCTTCGGCGGCTTCCTCGCCGTCGCGGACGCCGGCCTCGAGGTGGCGGAGGGCGAGATCGTCGGCCTCATCGGCCCGAACGGCGCCGGCAAGACGACCTTCTTCAATTGCCTCGCGGGCGACCTCAAGCCGAGCGCGGGGCGCGTGCTGTTCGAGGAGACCGACATCACCGAAGCCTCGCCCGAGGCCCATGCAGCGCTCGGCATCGGCCGCACCTTCCAGGTGCCGGCGACCTTCGATGAGATGACCATCCTCGAGAATGTGATGGTGGGCGCCTTCCTCAGGCACCCGCGCGAGAAGGAGGCGCGCGAGGCGGCGCGGCGCGCCCTCGCGCTCACCGGGCTCGAGCGCCTGGCCGAGCACAAGGCGAAGAGCCTGGGCACGCCGGGGCGCAAGCGCCTCGGCATCGCGCGCGTGATGGCGACCGAGCCGCGCCTGGTCCTGCTCGACGAGGCGCTTGCCGGTCTCAACCCCGCCGAGATCCGGCAGGCGATCGAGCTGGTGCGCGTGATTCACCGCTCGGGCGTCACGCTCGTCATCGTCGAGCACATCATGGAGGTGATTCTCACCCTTGCCGAGCGCATCGTCGTGTTCAACCAGGGCCGCGTCATCGCAGAGGGAAAGCCCAACGAGATCGTCAACGATCCGGCCGTGATCGACGCTTATCTCGGGCGCTCCCACGCGCGGCGCGCGCACCAGCCATGACGGCTGCGATGGATATCCTCAAGGTCGAGCATCTCGAGGTGCGTTACGGCGATCTCGTGGGCGTCGCCGACGTCTCGCTCGAGGTGAGGCCGGGCACGATCGTGGCCCTTCTCGGCTCGAACGGTGCGGGCAAGACCACGACGCTCAACGCGATCGCGGGGCTGGCAACGGCGAGCAAGGGGCGCATCGAGTGGCGCCAAGAGAGCATCTCGCCGCTGCCCGCCCATGCCATCGTGCGCAAGGGCCTGGCACTTTCTCCGGAGGGCTGGCGCCTCTTTACGAGCCAGACGGTCGAGCAGAACCTGCGGCTCGGCACCACGCCGCTCGCCGTGAAAAGCAGGGCGCCGGCACTCCTCGAGCGCGTCTACACGCTCTTCCCGCGGCTCAAGGAGCGCCGCGCGCAACGCGCCGGCACGCTTTCCGGCGGGGAGCGCCAGATGCTGGCCCTCGGCCGCGCGCTCATGAGCGAGCCCAAGCTCCTCCTCCTCGACGAGCCGAGCCTGGGCCTGGCCCCCTCCCTCGTCGAGGCCCTCTACGAGACGTTGGTGCGGCTCCACGACGAGGGCTTGACCCTCCTTCTCGCCGAGCAATCGATCCACTTGGCCCTCGAGGTCGCGGATTTCGCCTATGTGCTGCAGACCGGGCGCACCGTCCTCGCCGGGCCGGCCGACGAACTCGCCAAGGACCCCCAGGTGCAGCGCATTTATTTGGGCGTCGGCGAGGAATAGGGCGCGCATTATTGGAGTCATCCCCTTACGTTGTCGTCACACCCGCGAAAGCATGTCCCCGCGAACGCGCTAGTTGATGCACACATCGTCGCGCCGCCGCCAGTCGCGATAAGTCCCTCTCCTGCGCTGACGGGAGAAGGCAAGAAATCCCTCTCCCGCAAGCGGGAGAGGGGCTTAACGTGATCGGCGCCTCCACCAAGATGTGTGCATCAACTAGCGCGAACGCGGGGAGCGGGTGTCCAGATGCTCTGGGCAGCGCGCAGCCTAGGCGGCCCTGGATGCCCGCTTTCGTGGGCATGACGACAACAGGGCGATGCGGCCGATAGACCGTTGACGCCTCACGGCTTTGCCCTTAGCGTTCTGCCCCCGCGCGCAAGGGGAGGAGCAGCGAGATGGCTTGGCACGTAGCGGCGAGGGTGGACGAGGTCCCCGAGAACGAGGTCATCGGCGTCGTCGTCGACGGCGAGCCGGTGGCAATCTACAAGCTCGGCGGCGTGCTCTATGCCACCAGCAACGTCTGCACCCACGAGTACGCGCTCCTTTCCGACGGCTACGTCGAGGGCGACTGCATCGAGTGCCCGCTGCATCAGGCGCGCTTCCATATCGCGACCGGCGAGGTGCGCGCGGCACCTGCGGGCGAGCCGATCAAGACCTTCCCGGTCAAGAGCGAAAGCGGCCAAATCCTCATCGAGCTGCCCGAGGTCTGACGCGCGGCATGCCGCAAGAGGCGACATTCGTCATCGTCGGCGCCGGTCAAGCGGGCGGGCGAGCGGCCGAGGCGATGCGCGCCGCCGGTTTCGCCGGCCGCGTCGTTCTGATCGGCGAGGAGCCCGCACTCCCTTACGAGCGTCCGCCTCTTTCCAAGGCCGTGCTCACCGGCGACAAGCCGGCGAGTACTGTGGAGCTGCTCCCGCCGGGCTTCTATGCGCAAAAAGGGATCGAGGTCCTGACCGGTACGCGCGTGGAAGCGATCGACGCGGCGGCGCGCACGGTCAGGCTCTCGACCGGACGAACGCTCGGCTTCACCAAGCTGCTGCTGACGACCGGCGGGCGCGTGCGCACCCTCCCCTTCGCCTTGCCAGGCATGCCCGGCATCTTCTATTTGCGCACGCTGGCCGAGTCCTTGGCACTCGGCGCGGCACTCAAGGAGGCCAAGCGCGTCGCCGTGATCGGCGGCGGCTTCCTCGGCCTCGAGGTGGCGGCGAGTGCCACGAAGCTCGGTCTCGCCGTCACCCTCCTCGAGCTCAAGCCCCATCTTCTCGATCGCGCGATGGCGCCGGAGATCGCGCATTTCATCGCCGAGATCCATCGCCGCAAAGGGGTCGAGCTCCGCCTCGGCGCGAGCGTCACCGGCATTGCGGGCAAAGAAAGGTTCGCCGCGGTCGAGCTCGCCCAAGGCACTCGCGTCGATGCCGACCTCGCCGTCGTCGCCGTTGGCATCTTGCCCAACAGCGAGCTCGCCGCGGCAGCGGGGGCCGCGATCGGCAACGGCATCCTCGTCGACGAATTCGGCCGCACCTCGCTTCCCGACATCTATGCGGCGGGCGACGTTGCCGATCACCCCAATCCGGTCCTCGGCCACCGGCTGCGCCTCGAGTCGTGGCAGAACGCGCAGAACCAGGCGATCGCGGCGGCGCGCGCCATGTGCGGGGTGGCAACACCCTATGCCGAGGTGCCGTGGTTCTGGTCGGACCAGTACGAGTTCAACATCCAGATGGTCGGCGCGCCGCTCAAGACCGACGAGATCGTCGTGCGCGGCGAGCCCGCGAGCGGGCGCTTTCTCTGCTTCAATCTCGCGAGCAACGTCGTCGTGGGCGCCACCGCCTTCAACATGGGCGGCGAGATCCGCTTCGCCCGCAAGCTGGTCGAGCTCAAGGCGAGGGTTGAGCCGAGCGTTCTGGCGGATGGCGCCAGGAAGCTTCGGGACGTCGTGGCGGGATTGTCTTAATCCCGTTCCTAGGAAATTTTTCTTAAGCGTCATTGCGAGCGCAGCGAACCCCGGCGTACGCCGGGGCAGTGCCCCTGGATTGCTTCGGCGCCCCATTGGGCGCCTCGCAATGACGGGCCAAGACACAGGCAAAAATCAATCAGAACGCGACCTGGTCGCCGCCCTTGAGCTTGAGGATCTGGCGCGCCTCCTTGGGCGTTGCCACCTCGAGGGAGAGCTCCTCGACGATGCGCTTGATCTTGGCGACCTGGTCGGCGTTGCTCTTGGCGAGCTGGCCCTTGCCGAGATAGAGCGAGTCCTCGAGCCCGACGCGCACGTTGCCGCCCATGATGGCGCCCATGGTGATGAAATTCATCTGGTGCCGCCCCGCCGCCAGGATCGACCACTCATAGTCGGAGCCGAAGAGCTTGTCGGCGATGCGCCGCATGTGCAGGAGATTCTCCGCATCAGCGCCGATGCCGCCCAAAATGCCGAAGATGGTCTGCACGAAAAGCGGCGGCTTGACCAGGCGCCGCTCGAGGAAATGGGCGAGGTTATAGAGGTGGCCCACGTCGTAGCACTCGAACTCGAAGCGCGTGCCGCAACCCTCGCCCAATTCCTTGAGTATGTACTCGATGTCCTTGAAAGTGTTGCGAAAAATAAAGTCGCGCGAGCCCTCGAGATGCTGCGGCTCCCAATCATACTTCCATTCCTTGTAGCGGCTGAGCATGGGGTAGAGGCCGAAGTTCATCGAGCCCATGTTGAGCGAGGTCATCTCGGGCCTGGCCTTGAGCGGGGCTGCCAGGCGCTCCTGCACGGTCATGCCCTGGCCGCCGCCGGTGGTGATGTTCACTACCGCATCGCAGCCCTGCTTGATGCGCGGCAGGAACTGCATGAAGACGGCCGGATCGGGCGTCGGTCTTCCGGTCTTGGGGTCGCGCGCGTGCAGGTGGATGATCGAGGCGCCGGCCTCCGCCGCCGCGACCGAATCGCGCGCGATCTCGTCCGGGGTCACCGGCAAATGCGGCGACATGGTCGGCGTGTGGATCGAGCCGGTGACGGCACAGGTGATGATGACCTTTCTCGGCATCCCTCGCACTCCTTCTTCGATAGTTCTTCGCTAGACTTTGGCCGCTATTCGTCCACGATCGCAACCGCGCGCGTCCAACCGGCGGAAGCACCGCGTATCTTCACCGGAAAACAGCTCACGATGAAGCCCGCGGACGGCAGCGCCTCGAGATTGTGCAGCTTCTCCAGATGGCAATAGCCGATCTCGCGGCCGGCCTTGTGGCCTTCCCAGATGAGCCCTGCATCGCCCGTCTCGCGATATTTCGCCTTGGTGTGCACGAAGGGCGCGTCCCAGCTCCAGGCGTCGGTCCCGGTGACGCGCACGCCGCGCTCGAGGAGATGGAGGGTCGCCTCGCGGCCCATGCCGCAGCCGGCGGCAACGTAGTCGGGCTTGCCGTAGGCCGAGCCCGCGCGCGTGTTGACGAGCACGATCTCGTGCGGTGCCAAGCCGTGGCCGATGCGCGCGAGCTCCGCCTCGACCTCGTGCGCCGTAACGACGTGGCCGTCGGGAAGATGGCGAAAGTCGAGCTTGACGCCGGGTTGCAGGCACCACTCGAGCGGGACCTCGTCGATGGCGATCGCGCGCTCGCCCTTGTTCATCGTGGAATGGAAGTGGTAGGGCGCATCGAGGTGGGTGCCGTTGTGGGTCATGAGCCGGATCCATTCGATCGCCCAGCCCTCGCCGTCGGGCAGATCCTCTTCTTTGAGGCCGGGGAAGAACTTGACGACGTCGGCCGCGGTCTCGCGGTGGGTGAGATACTCGATGCGCGGGCCATAGCCGGGCGGATCGGAGACCACGTCGTTCTCGAGCGGCATCGAGATGTCGATCAGCCGGCGCGCCATGTCGCTCCCCGCCCCTGCCGCGATGCGGCCTCAGCGGCCCCATTCTTGCCCGGCCCGGCGCCAGCGTCAAATCCTGGGGATGATCGTCTTACGGGGAAAGGACGGGTGCTGGAGCGCTCAGCGCCACCTCTTGTCTTGCGCGCGCTTGTGGGCGATGAGGGCGGCGAGACGGCGGTCGCGCCATTCCGCGCGCTCCGCGAGCTTGTCCGCGGGAAGGACGCGGCGGCGCTCCGCCTCGAT
>DATEQI010000096.1:0-5316 GCA_035272805.1 Alphaproteobacteria bacterium
GCAAGCTATCTCGAAGTCATGGCAGTGGCTGCAGAAGACCGGCCGGCCGCCCCCTCACTTGGGGGCGATGACCATGGTCATCTGGCGGCCTTCCATGCGGGGGAACTGCTCGACCTTGCCGCGCTCGAGGAGGTCGCCGCGCACGCGCTCGAGCACCTTGACGCCGATCTCCTGGTGCACCAGCCCGCGGCCGCGGAAGCGCAAGGTCACCTTCACCTTGTCGCCCTCGGCGAGGAACTTGACGACCGAGCGCATCTTGATCTCGTAGTCGTGGTGGTCGATCGAGGGGCGCATCTTGATCTCCTTGATCTCGATGACCTTCTGCTTCTTGCGCGCCTCGTTCTTGCGCTTCTGCTCCTCGTACTTGTACTTGCCGAAATCGAGGATTTTGACGACGGGCGGCTCGGCCAGGGGGGCGATCTCCACGAGATCGAGGCCGGCCTGCTCGGCCCGTCCTAGCGCCTGGGCGACCGGCACCACGCCGATATTCTCGCCCTTCTCATCGATCAGGCGCACATTCGGCGCCCTGATCTGCTCGTTGACCGCCGGTCCGTCGCGGGACGGGGTCAGGTTGGAGGGGGGTCTAACTATGTAGTATCTCCTCAAAGCAGCCGCGCCCCCACGGCGCCCGCGCATTTGCGAGCGGCCGTCCCGGTGGGGACGCGAGATTACGATCGGCTGCCCGAACCACAGCCACGCTTAAGTCTAGTGATGGACGCGGGGCGCGCAAGGCTTTCTTTAGCGCTCCTCCCGCGTGGGGCCCCGTCCCAAGGTCTCGCCCGTCAAGGACCGCCCTCCGCATCCGCAAGGGCTGCGAGCACCTCCTCGACCGCGAGCTCCTCGAGGCGGGCGCGCCGCAGCACCTTCACACGCCTTCCCCGCGGCGCGCAAAGTGCCGGGTCGGAATCGCGGGAGAAGAGCACGATCGAGGGGCAGCCGGCCGCGGTGATGAGATGCATCGGTCCGGTATCGTTGCCGACGGCGACCGCGGCATGGCGCGCGAGGCTCGCGAGCTCGAGCAGGCTCGTCTTGCCGGTGAGATCGACGGCCTCGGGCGCGAGCGAGAGAATGGCGTGCGCAAGGAGCGCCTCGGCGGCACCCCCCAGGATCACCGGGACCAGCCCGCGCACGACGAGCGCCTCCGCGAGCTCGGCATAGCGCTCGAGCGGCCAGCGCTTGGCCGGCCGGTGCAGCGCCCCGCCGGGAACGAGGAGGGCCATGCGCGGGGGCAGCTTGAAGCGGCTCACATCCTCCTTCGCCCAGGAGACGTCGGGGAGCGGCACGGTGGCGATGCCCGCGATCCTCAGCTGCTCGGCCTGGCGCTCGATCGTATGCATATGGTCGCGCGCCGGATTGGCATGGGGGTGCGAGCAGCCGCGGGCAATGCCGGACCACTCCGGCCACGGCCCGGGCCAGAAGAGGCGGAAGTACCAGCCCGAGCGGTCCGAGGTCTGGAGGTCGTAGACCCGCTCGAAGGGCTGCTCGCGCAAGCGGCGGCGGAAGGCGAGCCAGTGCCGAAGGGCGAGGAGCGCCGGCCGCTCGTCGAGCCAGATCTCGTCCACGTAGCCCGAGGCCCGCGCGAGCTGATCGAGCGGCGGGGTGGTGATCAGCACGATGTGGGCACCCGCGTGATGGCGCCGGATCGCGGCCATCGGCCCCAGCGCCTGAACGAAATCGCCGAGCGCGCCAAGCTTGACGACGAGAATGCGCCTGGCCTCGGCGCTCACGCCGCGACTTGGCCGGCCAAGTGCGCCGAGAGCTCGTCATAGACCGCGAGGGTGCGCGCGCACATGGTGTCCTTGGAGAAATTGGCGCGCGCGTGCACGATCGCCGCCGCCGCGAGCTGCTCGCGCGCCGCCGTGTCGAGCTCGAGTGCGTCACCAAGCGCCTCCGCAAGTGCCGCGGCGTCGCCCGGCGGGATGAGCCACCCGGTCTCGCCCTCGAGCAGGGTCTCGCGCGCGCCGCCATGGTCCGTCGCGATCACGGGCCGGCCCATCGCCTGGGCCTCGACCACGACCCGGCCGAAGGCCTCGGGGTCGGTCGAGGCCGACACCACGACGTCCGCGAGCATGTAGGCCGCCGGCATGTCCCTCACGTGGTCGACGATGTGCACGACCCCGCCGAGGCCGCGGGCCATGATCAGCTCCTCGAGCTCGTGCCGGTATCCCCCGCGCCGCTCGTCGGAGCCCACGAGCACGCATCGGATGTCCTTGCGCCCGAGCCGGGCGAGCGCCTCGATGAGCACGCTTTGGCCCTTCCAGCGGGTGAGGCGCCCCGGCAGCATGACGACCGGCATGCCGTCGACGAGCCGCCAAGCCTGCATGAGCTGCACGAGGCGCGGCGGTGAGACGTTGGTGGGATCGAAGAAGTCGAGATCGATGCCGCGCGGGATGAGGCGCACCCGCGCGGGGTCGATCTTGTAGCGCGCGATGATCAGCTCGGCGATGTGCTGCGAGATGGCGATCACCAGGTCGCCCTTGGCCATCACCGAGTTGTAGAGGTGCTTCAGGTAGCCGCGCTCGTTGTAGGTGCCGTGGAAGGTGGTGAGGAAGGCGCGGCCCGTGCGGCGCGCCGCGGCGAAGGCACTCCATGCCGGTGCCCGGCTCCGCGCGTGCACGATGTCGACGTCGTAGCGCTCGATGAGCGCGACGAGGCGCCCGATGTTGGCGCGCATCACCAAGGGGTTCTTGCTGTCGAGCGGGAGGGGAATGTGCACCGCACCCGCGCGCGCGAGCTCGCGCTCGAGCGCGCCTCCGCGCGAGGCGACGAGCGCCGTCCCTCCGGCCGCCGCCAGTGCCACGGCCACGTCGACGCAGCCGCGCTCGGCTCCCCCCTGCCCGAGCGCCGGCAGCACCTGAAGTACTGCCGGGCGTCGCCCCTGGGAGCGCACCGCTGGGCGGCCGGCGATGTCGATGCTAAGCTCCGTCTCCACGTCCGTTGACCGTCGGCTCACGAGATTTGCCATGACCGCGACGCCATCCTCGTCGCCCCGGCCCGCCCGGAGATTAGCACGACCCGAAGGGGGCGCCATCGCCTACCACAAGAGCGAAGGCCGGCCGCCTACCGTCGTCTTCCTCACCGGGCTGCGCTCCGACATGACGGGCGGCAAGGCGTTGGCGCTCGAGGCGCACTGCCAAGAGTGCGGGCAGGGCTTCCTGCGCTTCGACTATCGCGGACACGGGGAGTCGACGGGCCGCTTCGAGGAGAGCGTGATCAGCGACTGGCTCGACGATACGCTCGCGGTCATCGATGCGCTCACCCTGGGCCCGCTCTTGCTCGTCGGCTCGAGTCTGGGCGGCTGGCTCATGCTGCGCGCGGCCACAGCACGGCCGGAGCGCGTGAAGGGCCTCGTCGGCATCGCCGCCGCCGCCGACTTCACCGAGGAGCTGATGTGGCAGCGCCTCTCGGAGGACGAGCGCGCGCGCCTCGCGCACGACGGCGTCCTCCACCTCCTCTCCCAATATACGGCCGAGCCGACGACGGTCTCCTTGGCACTCATCGAGGACGGCAGAAAGCATCTCCTCCTCGGCGCACCCATCGCCTTCTCCGGACCGGCGCGCCTCATCCACGGGCTCGCCGACGCGGACGTGCCGTTCGAGACCTCGTTCCGCATCGCCATGCGGCTCCGCTCGACGGACGTCGAGATCATTCTCGTCAAGGACGGCGGGCATCGCCTCTCCGAGCCCCCGGATCTCGCGCGCCTAACGCGGATCGTGGCGGCGCTCTCGAGCCAGCTCGCCTGACGCTCGGCCGCCTTCCGCGGCGAGGATGGCGGCGAGGCCGGCGCGATAGTCGGGGTACTTGAGGCGCACGCCGAGTTGGCGCTTGATGCGCTCGTTTTGCACGCGCCGGCTCTCGCCATAGAAGCTCGCCGCCATGGGCGAGAGGGCGGCATTTTCGAGTGAGGTGAGCGGCGGGGGCTCGACGCCGAGGAGCTCGCAGGCATAAGCGACGACTTCGGCGCTGGGTGCCGGATTGTCGTCCGCGAGATTGTAGATGGCGCCCGCACTCGGCTGCCGCATCGAGGCGGCGAGCACCGCGGCGATGTCCTCGACGTGGATGCGCGAGAAGAGCTGGCCGGGCATGTCGATGCGCTTGGCCTGGCCGGCGCGCACCGCATCGAGCGCGCTGCGGCCGGGCCCGTAGATTCCCGCCAAGCGGAAGATGTGGACGGGAAGGCCGCGCGCGCGCCAGAGGCCGAGCCACCCTAGCTCGGCCTCGAGCCGGCGCTTGGCACGCTCGCTCGCGGGCCGTGGCGGAGAGTCCTCATCGACGACCCCGCCTTGCCGGTCGCCGTAGACGCCGGTGGTCGAGAGATAGCCGACCCAGGCGAGGCCAGACACGGCAAGGATGTCGGCCCCATGATGGTCGAGCACGGGATCGCCCGCGCGATCGGGCGGCACCGAGGAGAGCATGTGGCTGACCCCGGCGAACGCCCGCTTCGCTTGCGCGAGCGGCCGGCCGCGGTCGAAGAGGAAAGGCTCGATCCCGGCCCGCGCGAGCTCCGCGGCGCGCGCTTCGGTGCGCACGGTCCCGGATACGCGCCAGCCCTTGCGCATCAGCGCCTCGGCGAGCACGCGCGCGGAGTAGCCGAGGCCGAAACAGAAGAGGTGCCTGTCCGTCATGCCGGGACGCGCGCGCCCGTAGCGGCCGTCACCGGGCATCGCCCGCTCCGGACGCTAGAAATCCAGATCCGCATAATGAGGCGGCGGCGGGGCGCCCGGGATGTGGTCGGAGAGCAGCGGGCGGAAGCTCGGACGCGACTTGAGGCGCGCGTACCATTCGCGCGCGCGCGCATGCTCGTCCCACGGCACGTCGCCGATGTAGTCGACCGCGGAGAGCTGCGCGCCGGCGGCGATGTCAGCCAGCGAGAAGGCCTCGCCTGCGAGCCAATTGCGCCGGTCGGCGAGATAGCCGATGTAATCGAGGTGATAGTGGATGTTCTGGTGGCCGGCGCGGACGGCGGCCGAGTTCGGCTGGCCGGTGCCGAGCATGCGCTTCATCATCTTCTCGCCCACGAGGTTGCGGGTCACCTCGGGTCCGAACTTGTGGTCGAACCAGGCGACGAGGCGGCGCACCTCGGCGCGCTCCCGCGCGACACTGCCGATGAGCGCCGGCTCGGGATAGACCTCCTCGAGGTACTCGCAGATCGCCGCGCTGTCGGCAATCACCGCACCGTCCTCATCCACGAGGACCGGCACCTGCCCGGCCGGATTGAGCGCCAGGAACTCCGGCCGGCGCTCCCACACCTGCTCGACCTTGAGCTCGAAGTCGAGCTTCTTCTCCTTGAGGGCGACGCGGACTTTGCGCGAATAG
>DATEQI010000097.1:0-2171 GCA_035272805.1 Alphaproteobacteria bacterium
CGGCACGCGGGCGTTCGGGTTGATCCGGCGATAGGCCTCGCTGTAGATCGAATCGTCGTCCCAGCCGATCGGCACGTTCTCGTAGTCGATGCCGAGCTCGAGGGCCGCCCAGATGTTGCTGATCGAGCGCGAGATCGGCACCCCGTAGATCTTGAGCTTGGACATCGTGCTCTCAACCGCCATGACCGCGGGCCATCGCCGTGGCAGGACGAGCGTATCACAGCCGCGGAACGGCCACCTCCAATCCGCAGCCGGCAAAGTCCCCGGCGCTCCGCGTCGCCAAGGCGGCGGCGCGAGAGCGCGCCATGGCACAGCGATGCCAGGAGCGAGCGCCGTCCACGCCATCGGGTCAGGCATATTGCCGCCTTGCCGCCTCCGCCTCATAATGGCGCATGTCGCGCAATGAGAGACGGCTCGAGCGCAAGCGCGCCAAGGAGGAGCGGCGCCCCGCACAGCCGAGCGGCGGCCTGCTGCGCGAGGCGGTCGCGCATTATCACGCCGGCCGGCGGGCGGAAGCGCTCGCAATCTGCCGCGACGTGCTCGCGCGCGAGCCCAATCGGGCCGACCTCCTCGGCTTTGCCGGCGGAATTGCGCTCGAGCTCGGCGAGCATGCGCAGGCGACAGCGCTCTACCGCAAGGCGCTCGCGCTCAAGCCCGACTACCCCGACGTGGAGTACAATCTGGCACTCGCGCTCGAGCGCTCGGGTGCGCTCGAGGCCGCCGCCGAGGCCTATCGCGCAGCGCTCGCGCACCACCCCGACCTCGTTCCGGCCTGGCACAATCTCGGCACCGTGCTGCTCGGCCTCGGCCAGCCGGAGGAGGCGGTTGCCGCCTACCGGCGTGCGCTTGCCTTCGGCCCCTTGGCCGAGAGCGAGCGCAGCCTCGGCATCGCGCTCGAGCGGCTCGGACAGCTCGAGGAGGCGGTCGCCGCCTATCGCCGCGCGCTGGCGCTCAAGCCCGGCTGGTCGGTCGCCCACAACAATCTCGCCTATGGGCTCTTGGCCTTGGGGGACGGTGCCGCGGCACTTGCCGCCTGCGAGCGCTGGCTCGAGGCGTTCCCGGCGAGCGTGGAGGCGACCGCACTCAAGGCGCTCACCTTGAACGAGGTGGGTGCGGTCGAGGAGGCGCGGGCGCTCTACGATTTCGACCGCTTCGTGCAGATCCACGATCTCGAGGCACCGCCCGGCTACAGCAGCCTCGCCGCCTTCAATGCCGAGCTCGTGCGCCACGTCGAGGCGCATCCCACGCTCAAGGTGCCGCCCGAGGAGCACCCGACCTATCACCACCCCGCGCTCGAGATCACCGAGGAGCTGCTCGCCGAGCCCAAGGGGCCGATGGCGGCACTCGAGAGCCTCATGCGCGCGGCGGTCGCGCGCTATCTCGCGAGCGTGCCGCCATCGCCGCCCCATCCCTTCCTCGCGCGCTTTCCCAAGCGCTGGACGCTCACCTCCTGGGCGACGCGGCTCTGCGGCTGGGGCAATCTCGTGCCGCACGTGCATTTCGACGGCTATCTCGGTGCGGTCTATTATCCGCTCCTGCCGCCGGTGGTGGCGTCAGACGACGGCGGCGAGGCGGGCTGGTTCGAGCTCGGCCGCCCGCCCGAGCAGTTCCGCCTCGAGGCAGCGCCGCTCATCCGCCGCATCCAGCCCAAGGAGGGACGCCTCCTGCTCTTCCCCGGCTACATGTACCACAACACCGTGCCCTTCACCGCGGCGGAGCGCCGCATCTCGATCGCCTTCGATCTCGTGGCGCTCGGCTGAAGCGCTTGCACTCGGCACGCCGCTCCCTCTCCCCACTGCGATACGCGCGGTGAGCTCACGAAGTTTGCGAGAACGTGAGGGGCCGCAATCGGCTGCGCTTCACTGCGCCAGCCAAGCGACGGACGCGGCCGGACCCCTCTCCGAACGGTCGGGAAGGGAGGCCTGGAAAGGCCATTGCACCGTCTCGGTGCTCGCTGTGCGCTTCTTTTTGGCGCGCCACGGTCGACGGAGATGGGCACTAGAGCAGTTTTACGCTGAGTGGAATCGCCGCCCCCTCACCCAGCTCCGGGTAAGGCTCGGCTTCGCCTCGCCAACCCTTCGCAACCCTCTCCCCCTTCAGGGCTATCGCATTCACACATCGTGGTTGCGGAGGAGGGGAAAGGGTGATTCCGTGAGTCAGGGGATGATTGG
>DATEQI010000098.1:0-5857 GCA_035272805.1 Alphaproteobacteria bacterium
ACCAGGAGCTCGCCGTCCTCGGCGATCCTCACCTCGACCTCCTTGAGCGGCGGGCCGACGGTATGGATCTTCACCTTGTGCGGCGGGTTGCAGCTGACCACGGGAGCCGCTTCGGTCTGGCCGTAGCCTTGCAGCAGGCGCATGCCGAGCGCGGTGAAAAAGGTGCCGATCTCCAGATTGAGCGGCGCGCCGCCGGAAACGAGCGCCTTGAGCCGGCCGCCGAAGCGCGCCTTCACCTTCCTGCGCACCAGGAGATCGAGAGCCGCGTCCTGGACGCGCTCGGAGAGGCCCAAGCTTGCGGGTACCTTGTAGCGCTTGGTGCCGAGCTCGACCGCCTTCGCGAAGAGCTTCTCCTTGAGCCCGCCTTGGCGCTTGATGGCGCCGGCGAGACGACCGTGCAGCGTCTCGTAAAGGCGGGGCACGGCGGTCATGATGGTGGGGCGCGCCTCGAGCATGTTGGCGGCGAGCGTCTCGGCCCCCTCGGCGTAGTAGATCTGGGCGCCGATCGAGATGGGGAAGAACAGGCCCGCGGCATGCTCGTAGGAATGGGAAAGCGGCAGGAAGGAGAGGAAGACCTCGTCCTCGAGGCCGAGCTGGCGCAACAGGACCTCGGCACCCATGCAGTTGCAGATGATGGCGCCGTGGCTGAGCGTCACCCCGCGCGGCATGCCGCCGGTGCCGGAGGTGTGAATGATGCAGCACGCATCGCCGCGCTGAAGCGTGTCCACGAGTGCCGCCACGTCGTCCGGCCTCTCCGCGCCGCGCTGCAAGACCTCGTCCCAGGCGTGCACGTCGATCCCGGGATGCTGGGTCAAGCCGAGCGGCTCGATCGCCACGACGAAGCGCATGGCGGGACACTGGTGCGCCGCCGCGAGCAAATTGGTCGAGAGCTTGCGCGAGGACAAGATGGCGGCCTTGGCGCCGGTATTGTGGAGGATATGGCGGTGGTCGTCGGCCGTATTGGTGACATAGCCGGGCACCGCGATGGCGCCCGCCGCCATGATCGCCAGGTCGGCAAGCGCCCACTCGGGCCGGTTCTCGGAGACGAGCGCCACGCGGTCGCCGCGCTCGATACCGAACGCCCTGAGCCCGCGGGAGAGCCGGCTCACCAGGCTCGCCGCCTCCGCCCAGGCGATCGGCCGGTAGCGGCCTTGGCACTTGCCCCACAGGAAGGGCCGCTCGCTGCGTTCGCGCGCGCGGTCGAAAAACATGCGGGCAAGGTTGGGAATTTTCTTGTAATCCATGGCGTATCCCCCGGGTCCCGCTCTCGGGCGGCCCTTCATGGAGCCGTGAAGCGCCGCGGACGGGTTGCGCGGTAGCTTCTTGACATGTCCCGGCGATTTGCGGAAGCGGCAAAACGCTTGGCGCAGGCCGCCGGGCGCTCTATATGGCTTCCTCGCGCGAGGAGAACGACATGAGCGATGCGACGGCGGTTGAACGGCACGGGCCAGACGACCTCGGCAGCTTGCCCGAATGGGACCTGAGCGACCTCTATCCGGCTCCCGACTCGGCCGAGCTTGCCCGCGATCTCACGGAAAGTGCGGCCGCCGCGGCCGATTTCGCGCGGCACTATCAGGGCAAGCTCGCCGGCCTCGCGGGTGCCGAGCTCGCGGGGGCCATCGCCGAGTACGAGAGGATCGCGGAGACGCTCGGGCGGCTCGAGAGCTACGCCGGGTTGCGCCACGCCGCCGACATGACGGACCCGACCATCTCGCGCCAGGCGCAGGACATGCGCGAGAAGGTGACCGATATCTCGGCGCGCACGCTCTTCTTCACGCTCGAGCTCAATCGCCTCGAGGACGAACGCCTTGCCGAGCTGCTCGCGACCCCGTCGCTGGAGCGCTATCGGCCGTGGCTCAGGGACATTCGCGCCTTCCGTCCGCACCAGCTCTCGGACGAGGCGGAGCGTCTCATCCACGAGCGATCGGTCGCGGGGCGCCAAGCGTGGATCCGTCTCTTCGACGAGACGCTCGCGGCCTTGCGCTTTCCCTTCGGCGGCAAGGAGCTCAATAACGCCGAGGTCCTTCATCTGCTCTCCGACAAGGACGAGGCCAAGCGCCGGGAGGCGGCCAAGTCGCTCGCCAAGGTGCTGGGCGAGAACGTGCGGCTCTTCGCCCTCGTCACCAACACGCTTGCCAAGGACAAGGAGATCGAGGACCGCTGGCGGCGCTTCGCCACCCCGGCCGCGTCACGCCACCTCGCGAACCATCTCGAGGCCGAGGTGGTGGCTGCACTCGTGAGCGCGGTCGAGGCCGCCTATCCGCGGCTCTCGCACCGCTACTACCGCATCAAGGCGCGCTGGCTCGGCAAGGAGAAACTCGAATACTGGGACCGCAACGCGCCGTTGCCCGAGGACGACGATCGCGAGATCCCCTGGACGGAGGCGCGGAAGTGCGTGCTCGGCGCCTACAACGACTTCTCGCCCGAGCTCGCCGGCGTGGTGCGCCGCTTCTTCGAGCGGGCGTGGATCGACGCTCCGGTGCGGCCCGGCAAGGAGGCCGGCGCCTTCTGCCATCCGACGGTGACGAACGCCCATCCTTACGTGCTGCTCAACTACCAGGGCAAGACGCGCGACGTGATGACGCTCGCGCACGAGCTCGGCCACGGCGCGCACCAGATGCTCGCCGCCGGCCGCGGCTATCTCATGTCGGACACGCCCTTGACGCTCGCCGAGACGGCGAGCGTGTTCGGCGAGATGCTGACCTTCCAGGCGCTGCTGCGCGGCGAGGGCGAGAAGCGCCGCCGGCGCGTCATGATCGCCGCCAAGGTCGAGGACATGCTCAATACCGTGGTGCGGCAGATCGCGTTCTACGACTTCGAGCGCATGCTCCACGCCGAGCGCCGCGCGGGCGAGCTCACCGCCGAGCGCATCGGCGAGATCTGGATGGAGGTGCAGCGGAAGAGCCTGGGCGATGCCTTCCGCTTCGAGGACGAGTACAAGCTCTATTGGAGCTACATCCCCCACTTCATCCACGCCCCCTTCTACGTCTATGCCTACGCCTTCGGGGACTGCCTGGTGAATTCGCTCTACGCCGTCTACGAGCGCGCCGAGCCCGGCTTCCAGGAGCGCTATCTCGTCATGCTGCGCGCGGGCGGCACGCTCCACCACAAGGAGCTCCTGGCACCCTTCGGGCTCGACGCCTCCGACCCGGGCTTTTGGGCCAAGGGGCTGGCGCTCATCGAGCGCTTCATCGGCGAGCTCGAGGCGACACTCTGATGGCGCGCAAGAAGGTCGCGGTACCAACGGAAGGCAGGCCAGGCAAGGGCGAGCAAAGCACCTTCGGCGCCCGCGTCAAGCGCTACGCGCGCGTGGGACGTGCCGTCGGCGGGCTCGCCGTCGAGCTCGCGGGAAAACGCTACCTCGGATTCTCGCTCGACCGCGGCCGGCACGCGAGCGAGCTCGCGACCGCGCTCGGCGGGCTCAAGGGCCCGCTCATGAAGGTGGCCCAGCTCCTCTCGACCATTCCCGACGCGCTGCCGAGCGAATATGCGAGCGAGCTCTCGCGTCTCCAGGCCGATGCGCCCGCCATGGGCTGGCCCTTCGTGCGCCGCCGCATGGCGGCCGAGCTGGGGCCCGACTGGCTGGAGCGCTTCAAATCCTTCGAGCGCGGGGCGGCGCGCGCGGCCTCCCTCGGCCAAGTGCATCGCGCCGTCTCGCTCGACGGGCGAGCGCTCGCGGCCAAGCTCCAGTACCCGGAGATGGCCTCCGTCGTCGCCGCCGACCTCGCCCAGCTCAAGCTCGTCTTCGCGCTCTACGAGCGCTACGACAAGGCGATCTCGACCAGGCACATCCACGCCGAGATCGCGGAGCGCCTCGGCGAGGAGCTCGACTACGAGCGCGAGGCGCGTCAGGTGCGGCTCTATCGCGAGATGCTGCGCTCGGAAGCGGGCGTGCACGTGCCCGAAGTGCTGCCGGCACTCTCGACCAGGCGCCTCCTCACCATGACCTGGCTCGAGGGCGCGCCGCTCGTCGACTGCAAGGAGTGGCCGCTCGAGCGGCGCAACAAGGTCGCCTACAACATGTTCCGCGCCTGGTACGTGCCGTTCTATTTCTACGGCGTGATCCACGGCGACCCGCATCTCGGCAACTACACGGTGCGGCCGGACGGCTCGATCAACCTCATGGATTTCGGCTGCATCCGCGTCTTCAAGAGCCCCTTCGTCAAGGGCGTCATCGATCTCTATTGGGCGCTCTCCAAGGACGATCAGGCCCTTGCGGTCCATGCCTACGAGACCTGGGGCTTCAAGAAGCTGAGCAAAGCGGTGATCGAGACCCTCAACCTGTGGGCGCGCTTCGTCTATGCGCCCCTCATGGAGGACAGAGCGCGGCTCATCGAGGAGACCAACACCGGGAACTACGGTGCCGAGGTCGCGAGCAAGGTGCACCGCGAGCTCCGCCGCCTGGGCGGGGTGACGCCGCCGCGCGAGTTCGTGCTCATGGACCGCGCCGCCATCGGGTTAGGTGCGGTCTTCCTCCATCTCGGCGCGCACATCAACTGGTACCGGCTCTTTCACGAGCTCATCAAGGACTTCGACGAAGCGGCACTTGCCAAGCGCCAGACCGCCGCCCTCAAGCGCCACGGCCTGCCGGTGCCGGGGTGACATCGAGGCGCCGCCGCCCGGTCAGCTGCCCGACTTTCCTCCCACGGGAATCGTCGGCGTCAAGGGGGACGCCGGCGGGTTGGCCTGCATGGTGAGGATTTGCGAGATGAGCGCAAAATTGGATTTCGATATGTCGTCGTTGCTAGAAATGTAATACTGATAAGCCCGTCGAGCGCCCTATCCACGGATTACGCAGCAGGAGGCGCGAGGGCATCGAACAGGTGCATGACGCGTAACCACTGCAGCGTCAATGGCCACCCACCGAAATGGTCGGAGTCGGCTGTCCCGTTTGAGACGGGATCGCCATAATCGACATGAGTTCCGAGACCAATGCAAAATTTTTCTTCGATGTCTCGTCGTCGTTACAAATGAAATACCATTTGCCGTCGCTGTAGAACGAGACGTAAGCCGACTCTTCGGGCAAAGCCATTTGCGGAGGATTGTTAGATTCGATAATCAAAATGAAGCGGCGGGCACCCGCAAGACGTCTTTCCGCCAAGTATGCCAAAGATCCGTTCGGTGAGTATAGATCAAGATCGCTGCATTTTTTTTCAACAACGCCATCCGGAAAAACCGTAAATAAGGGAACCGATGTTGAATTTTCGATATAACAAGCAATAAAATTGGTTATACGGATATCGTCCTTGCTATTCGGGTTGTCACATCCACCAAGCCCTGTTTTTGGGTCACGCTTGTCCCCCTGCTTGCAATTCACTGAATCTTCATCGTCCGGGAGGAGCATATAAAAATCCGGCACTTGGGCCCATTTTGTATTACTGTTCCACGGCTCTTTAACATCTGACCGAATGTGCCTGTAAGCATCGGGGCTAACAAACTCGATTTGGGGCCTTGGCAGTTCGGTCGCCGCTTTCAATATACCGAGGGCGGAGCGGGTACGCATCAACGGGGCTCGATCGCAATCGGGTGAGTCCGCCGGGGCTGCGGAGGGCGCGGGAGCTGCCGAGGGCGCCGGAGTTGCGGCAGACGCCAACTTACTGCAGTTGCCTTTTGCAATGGGTTGTGTGCGAAGTTCAATTTGCGTTGACGATATCGGTTTTGACTGGGTCGGCCCATAGATTTCGATCAATCGCAGCCATAGCTTCTTGATTTTTTCGCCCACTGCCGCATTGTTTCCTGACGCTGACGGCCGGCCGGGCTCTAGGTAAAAAACCAGAGCGTCATTCGGCGTACCTCCGGGATTTTTTTGAAGCGCTGGGCTAAGGGATGGGGATTGGCCAACATTCTTTTCTTTCTT
>DATEQI010000099.1:0-2149 GCA_035272805.1 Alphaproteobacteria bacterium
CCGGAGCGCCCAGCGCACTCCGAGCGCGGGAAGCACGCCGTGACGGATGCCGCAGCCCAGAGCCTAGGCGGCGAGCGTCACCGCATCGTCGTCGTGGGCGGCGGTGCCGGCGGGCTCGAGCTCGCGACGCGCCTCGGCGACCGCCTCGGCCGGCGCGGGCGCGCCGAGATCACGCTCGTCGACAAGGCGCGCGCCCATCTGTGGAAGCCGCTCCTCCACGAGGTCGCCGCCGGCAGCATGGACATGGGCCACCACGAGCTCGACTATCTGGCGCAGGCGCATTGGCACCACTTTCGCTATCGCATCGGCAAGATGATCGGGCTCGATCGCGCGCGGTGCCAAGTGCAGGTGGCGCCGGTCCTCGACGAGGCAGGCACCGAGGTCACGCCGCGCCGCTCGTTTGCCTACGACACGCTGGTCATCGCGGTCGGCAGCGTGTGCAACGACTTCGGAACTCCCGGGGTCGCGGACTATGCCATCGCCCTCGACACGCCGGAGGAGGCCAAGCGCTTCCATCGGCGACTCGTCGACGCCTGCATCCGCGCGCATGCGCAAGCGGGGCCGCTCAGGCCCGAGCAGTTGCAGATCGCCATCGTCGGCGCCGGCGCCACCGGGATCGAGCTTGCGGCCGAGCTGCACCGCACGACGCGGGAGCTCGTCGCCTACGGGCTCGATCGCATCGATCCCGACAAGGACGTGCGCATCCACGTCATCGAGGCGTCGGAGCGCATCCTGCCGGCGCTCCCCGAGCATCTCTCGAAGGGTATCGAGGACCTGCTTCACGCGCTCGGCGTCGAGGTGCACACCGCGGCGCGCGTCGCGGAAGTGACGCCCCAAGGCTTAACGCTCGCGAGCGGAAAGCATATCCCGGCCGAGCTCGTGGTGTGGGCGGCAGGGGTCAAGGCTCCCGAGGTGCTGGCGCGGCTCGACGGTCTCGAGAGCAACCGGATCAACCAGCTCGTCGTGCGCCCCACCCTCGAGACGACGCGCGACGCGAGCATTTTCGCGCTCGGCGACTGTGCCGCCTGTCCCTGGCAGGGCGGCAAGGGCAACGTGCCCCCGCGCGCCCAGGCGGCGCACCAACAAGCCTCGCATCTCGTGCGTTCGCTCGAGCGGCGGCTTGCGGGCAAGCCGCTCCGCCCCTTCCGCTATCGCGACTTCGGCTCGCTCGTCTCGCTCGGGAAATACAGCGTCATCGGCAACCTGATGGGTGCCTTGGTCGGCGGCAACGTGCGGGTCGAGGGCTATTTCGCGCGCCTCATGTACCTCTCGCTCTACAAGTTGCACGAGCTGGCGCTCCACGGCTTCGCCAAGGTGGCGCTCGACACGCTCGCGCGCCTGCTGACGCGCCGCACCGAGCCGATCGTGAAGCTGCACTGATGCGGTCCCTAGTGTCGGCTTTCAACAATCCGAGCGTCACCCCCACCCCATCGGCCGCTCCTCAACGGGCGGCCGATCCCCCTTCGAGGGGGAGGGGGACTTTGTTGCCATGCCATGCACTTCCCCTCCCCCCTTGAGGGGGGAATTATGCACTTGACGTACCGGTAAAAAGGCGGTATATTTGGGCATTGAATGGAGATGACCATGACCGCCGACCTTACAAACCCCATCTATACCGACGAAGAAGCCGCCCGCAAGCACTTTGAGGCCCTTCGCTGGCCCAATGGCCCCGAATGCCCCTTCTGCGGCACCATTGACGACGCCAAGGAGCTTAAGGGCAAGAGCACCCGTCCGGGCCTCTACAAGTGCCACGGCTGCCAGAAGCCATTTACGGCCACGGTCGGCACCCTATACGAGGGCAGCCATATCCCGCTGCACAAGTGGCTATTGGCCACCTACCTCATGAGCGCCAGCAAGAAGGGTATGAGTGCCCTCCAAATGCACCGCATGCTCGGCTTTGGTTCCTATCGGACGGCGTGGTTCATGGCGATGCGTATCCGCGAGGGGATGACCGTGGCGAAGCTCACGACGCCGCTCGGCGGCACCGGGAAAACCGTAGAGGCTGACGAGACGTACATCGGCGGCAAAGAGAAGAACAAGCACCGCAGCAAGCGCACGAGCGCGGTCGGCGGCATGGGCAAGCAAGTCGTTTTCTCGCTGGTCGAGCGCAAAGGTCGCGTCCGCTCACAGCATGTTGCGGAAGTGAGCG
>DATEQI010000100.1:0-12287 GCA_035272805.1 Alphaproteobacteria bacterium
CCGCCGCAGTGCTGGGCGGCATTGGCTCGCTCCCGGGCGCCATGCTCGGCGGCATGCTCATCGGCTTGATCGAGGTCTTCTTCAGCGGTTATTTCAGCACGCAGTACAAGGACGTGGCGGCCTTCGCCATCCTCGTAATGGTGCTCATCTTCCGGCCGACCGGGCTGCTCGGCCAGCCGGACATCGAGAAGGTGTGAGCATGTCGGCCCCGGGCATCGCGGTTGCGGCTCCGGCGCGCGTCGAGCGACCGCTGGCCCACATCTTCAAGGACGCGGCCATCACCGCCGCGATCACCTTCGCGTTGGCGCTCCCGCTGGTCGGCTTCCAGACCGTCGACCAGACGACCATGATCGTGCTGCGGACGCGATTTCCGCAGCTCTTCTATGCGGTGGCGGTGATTTTCGTCGGCCGCCTCCTGATGCTGCTGACGAATGCGGGCTTCGCCCGGCCGATCGCCGCGGTGACCGGTATCATGAGCGTGCTGTGGCTGGCGAACAACATGACTGGCGCGGTCGCGGTGCCGGACCCGGTGCTCGGCTGGCTGACGTGGTGCGCGGTCACGGTGGTGGCGCTGCGCGCCGCCCTCGTTTCGCGTCGTGCGCAGGTCGCGGACGCGGCCTATGTGCGGAGCGATTTTGGCGAGCACGTCGTGGTGATGGTGAACCGGCTCGGCGGCTGGTTGTCGCCCTTTGTCGCTGCCTTCGCCGTGGCCCTGCCATTCCTTCCCTTTGCCGACCAGCGCACGATGGATATCGGCATCGCCATACTGACCTACGTCATGCTGGGCTGGGGCCTCAATGTGGTGGTCGGCCTCGCGGGTCTGTTGGACTTGGGCTATGTCGCGTTCTATGCCGTAGGCGCCTACACTTACGCGCTGCTCTCGACGAAGTTCGGCTTCAACTTCTGGGAGGCCCTCCCGCTCGCCGGCGGCATGGCCGCGAGCTTCGGCATCATGCTGGGCTTTCCGGTGCTGCGCCTGCGCGGCGACTATCTCGCGATCGTGACGCTCGGCTTCGGCGAGATGATCCGCTTGATACTGCTTAACTGGAGCGACTTGTCGAACGGAGCGCGCGGGATCGGCGACATTCCCCGGCCGAGCTTCTTCGGCATGCCGTTCACGCCGGCGCCGCCCGAGGGCGTCGTCTCCTTCCATCAATACTTCGGGCTCGATTTCGCGCCGATCCAGCGCGTCATCTACCTCTACTACATCATTCTGCTCCTGGCGCTCGTCACGAATTTTTTCACCTTGCGCATACGCAAGCTGCCGATCGGACGGGCGTGGGAGGCGCTCAGGGAGGACGAGGTCGCCTGCCGCGCGCTCGGCATCAACCCGACCAACACGAAGCTCACGGCGTTCGCCATCGGCGCCACCTTCGCGGGCTTCGCGGGCTCGTTCTTCGCGACGCGGCAGGGCTTTATCAGCCCGGAAAGCTTCAATTTCCTCGAATCCGCGATCATTCTCTCGATCGTCGTGCTCGGCGGCATGGGCAGCCAGATCGGCGTCGTCGTGGCCGCCATCGTGCTGATCGGCGGGCCGGAGTGGTTTCGCGACCTCTCGGCGTACCGCATGCTCGCTTTCGGCGCCCTCATGGTTGCGATCATGGTGTGGCGGCCCCAGGGCCTGCTCGCGCACCGCGAGCCGACCGTGAGACTCAACGATCCGAAGGGAGCGAAGCCGTCATGACGGCACCACCGCTCTTGCGGGTCGAGCATCTCACCATGCGCTTCGGCGGCCTGCTCGCGGTCGACGATGTCTCCTTCGACGCCGCCGATCGGCAGATCACGGCGATCATCGGGCCGAACGGCGCGGGCAAGACGACGGTCTTCAACTGCCTGACGGGATTCTACAAGCCGACCGTAGGGCGGCTCGCGCTCGGCTCGCCGGAGGGAGTTGGGCATTTTCTCGAGCGCATGGACGGCTTCCGCATCGCCCAGCACGCGCGCGTCGCGCGCACCTTCCAGAACATCCGTCTCTTCCCGCGCATGTCGGCCTTGGAGAACCTGCTGGTAGCACAGCACAACCGCCTGATGCGCGCCTCGGGCTACACGGCCTTCGGGCTATTCGGGCTTCCCGTCTACCGCCATGCCCAGGACCTCGCGGTCGAGCGCGCGCGCTACTGGCTCGACCGCATCGGCATCACCGCACGGGCCGACGATAATGCCGGGACCTTGCCCTATGGCGACCAACGGCGGCTCGAGGTCGTGCGCGCCATGTGCACCGAGCCGGTGCTGCTCTGTCTCGACGAGCCCGCCGCCGGCCTCAACAACCGGGAATCGGGGGAGCTCAACGAGCTTCTGCTCTTCATTCGCGACGAGCACAAGATCGGCGTTCTCCTGATCGAGCACGACATGAACGTCGTGATGAAGATATCAGACTACATCGTGGTCCTCGATCATGGCCGCAGGATCTCGGCGGGCACGCCCGAAGAGGTCCGCAACGACCCGGCGGTGATCCGCGCCTATCTTGGCGAGGAGGTGGACGAGGCGCTGCCGGCGGAGGTGGCGGGCGATCTCGGCGTGCCGGCCACGGCGCCGCAGGGACACCCGTAATGCTTGCGATCTCCGGCGTTCATACCTTCTACGGTCACATCGAGGCGCTCAAGGGAGTCGATCTCGAGGTCAAGGAAGGCGAGATCGTGACGCTCATCGGCTCCAACGGCGCCGGCAAGTCGACCCTGCTCATGACCGTTTGCGGAACTCCCCAGGCGCGGCAGGGGCGCGTCATGTTCGAAGGCCGCGACATCACGCGCGAGCCGACGCACCTCATCATGCGCAACGGCATCGCCCAAGTGCCCGAGGGTCGCCGCATCTTTCCGCGCATGACGCTACTCGAGAACCTGCAGATGGGGGCGCTCGTCAACAAGCCCGAGTACTTCGCCGAGGACGTCGACAGGGTCTTCGCGATCTTTCCCATCCTCAAGGACCGCCAGGACCAGCGCGGCGGTACCCTCTCGGGGGGCGAGCAGCAGATGCTCGCGATCGGGCGGGCGCTGATGAGCCGGCCGCGCCTTCTCCTTCTCGACGAGCCGTCGCTCGGTCTTGCGCCGATGGTCGTGCGGCAGATCTTCCAGGTGATCCGCGAGATCAACAGCAAGTTGGGCACCACGGTTCTTCTCGTCGAGCAGAACGCCTACCACGCCTTGAGGCTGGCCGATCGCGGCTACGTCTTGGCGAACGGGGCGATCCTCATGTCGGGAACGGGAGCGGAGCTCCTCGCCAATCGCGAGGTGAGGGCTGCCTATCTCGAGGGCGGGCATTAGCCATGGCGAACGAGCTGATCGGCAGCAGCACCTGGCTGGAATTCCTCTTCGGCACGGTCCTTCTTTTCGGATGGGGCTCCTACATGGCCGCGCAGGCCCTCGGCCGGACCTGGCGGCCCTGGACGCATTGCCTCTTCTACGGAACCCTCCTGGGCGTGGCCAGCCGGCTCTTCGACTTTCTCCTGTTTCACGGGCCCTTGCTCTCGTTGCGCGGACTGGTTGTGAATATGGCCTACGTGCTCGCCGTTATGCTCATTGCCCATCGCCGCATGCTGAGCCGGATGATGGTCATGCAATATCCCTGGCTCTACGAGCCGGCCGGACCCTTCGCATGGCGGGAAAAGGAGCCAGGAACGCCCGGCTGATCGGCGCTTGCCGGTGATTTTGTCATTGCCAGTTACCAGCCTTCTGTGGAATCAATGTCTTAATGTTGGTAGCTCGAATTTCGGGGAATGTCCCCGATGTGCTTCAACATATCAACGCTAACAGGGGAGAGAGTGGATGCGTAAGTTGACAGGCTTCCTGGCCGCGGCCGCGACCGTGGCGGTGCTCTGCGCCGCGACGGCCCGCGCCCAGGATATCGAGGTCGCGACCGCCGGTCCCATGACCGGCAACGACGCGGCCTTCGGCGAGCAGATGCAGAAGGGCGCCGAGTTGGCGGTCAAGGACATCAATGCCGCAGGCGGCGTGCTCGGCAAGAAGTTGAAGCTCGAGATCGGCGACGACCAGTGCGACCCCAAGCAGTCCGTCCCGGTCGCCCAGTCCTTCGTGCAGAAGCACGTGGTCTTCGTGGCGGGTCACTATTGCTCGGGCAGTTCGATCCCGGCATCGGCGGTCTATGTCGAGAACAATATCCTTCAGATCACGCCCGCCTCGACCAACCCGGCGCTTACCGACGGGGCCGCGCAGAAGGGCTGGAAGACGGTATTCCGCACCTGCGGCCGTGACGACCAGCAAGGCGTCGTCGCCGGCAAGTACCTCGCCACCCACTGGAAGGGCAAGAAGATCGCCATTCTCGACGATCAGTCGCCCTATGGTGCTGGCATTGCCATCGAGACCAAGAAGAACATGAATGGCGCGGGCGTCCAGGAAACGCTGCGCGACTCCTTCCAGAAGGGCGACAAGGACTTCACGGCGCTCGTCAGCAAGATGAAGCAGATGGGCATCGACGTGGTCTATGTCGGCAGCTACCACACCGAGACCGGCCTGATGATGAAGCAGGCGGCCGACCAGGGCTATCATCCCCAGTTCGTTGCCGAGGATGCCCTCGTCACCGACGAGTTCTGGAAGATCGCGGGTCCCGCCGGCGAAGGCCTGATCATGACGTTCCCGCCCGATCCGATGGCCAACCCGGCGGCGAAGACGGTGGTCGACGAGTTCAAGAAGACGGGCTACAACCCCGAAGGCTACACGCTCTACACCTACGCGGCCTTCCAGGTGTGGGCCCAGGCGGTGAAGGAGAACAAGACCACCGATCCGCAGAAGCTCGCCGCAGCACTGCGCAAGGGCACCTACCACACCGTGCTCGGCACCATCCAGTACGACGACAAGGGCGACATCAGGCACTCCGAGTATGTCTGGTACAAGTGGCACGACGGCAAGTACGCCGAGACCAAGCTCTAAGCCAGAGCTCTAGGACGTAACCCTCATCGGCCCGGCGGGCATCCCGCCGGGCCGATTTGCTTGCGCAGGAGAGGGGTGGCGCGCGGGGCGGCTTGAGGCGCGCGTGAAGCAGGCGAGCAAGCTGGCAAGGGGGCCGCGCGCCGGCAAACGACGCTCGGATACCCTGCCAAGATTGGTTTTCGCTTGCGAGGGCGCGCGGGCCGCTCAGCGTCCGCGCCGGCGACCCGGGGCGGGCTTGCGGCCGAGCCCGATCTTCTTGGCAAAGGCCGAGCGCTGTGCCGCGTAATTCGGCGCCACCATGGGGTAGTCGGCCGGCAGACCCCACTTCGCCCGATAGGCCTCGGGCGTCAGATTGAAGGTGGTACGCAAGTGGCGCTTCAGCATCTTCAGCTTCTTGCCGTCCTCGAGACAGACGATGTAATCGGGCATCACCGACTTCTTGATGGGGACGATCGGCTTGAGCGGCTCCGCTTTGGCTTCGCCGCGCTCGAGTGCTGCAAGCGAATTGTAGACCGCGCGAATGACGTCCTTGAGCTGCGCCGTCGGCAGGACGTTATTGGCGACATAGGCCGCCACCACTTCGGCGGCCATACGCAACTTGTCTCGCAGAATTCTTTGCGGCTTATCCTCGCCCATTGCTACCGCCTTTTTGTGTGGTTCTTGAGCGTTGTTGAGCATTGATCGCATACTGCCGAACTCATGTCAATTGGTAACCTCGAAGGAGCGAGTAATCGTTTGCTATAGCAAGCTTTGCTCGACTAAATCGAGCACTGACGAGCGAGAAATTAGGCACTCGCGAAAAAAGAGTATTCCGAGGAATGCTTTCTTTTTCGAAATATGGAAGCGAGTGCCTGAATCGGCGGTCGTTCGAGAGCCCGCCCACGGATCGATTTCATGGCCTGCACAAGGACAGAATTGCTCTCTAACGTGACATTTATTCTGCCCTCTTTGCGGCAGCCCTGGCGCGGCGGGAGCCGGGCGCGGGGCGTGCCTGCCCGCCGGCCGGAGCCCTGCGAGGGCTAGTAGCGGGCTGGCAAATGGTTGCGACATATGGTATTTTTTTGCTCCACACCCGCTCACCGTGACCGCCCATGCCCGTCGAGACCCTAGCGATCGCCGCAGACCACGCGGGATACGCGCTGAAGTCGAAGCTCCTCAAGGAGCTCGAGACGCGCGGCTATCGGGTTCTCGATCTCGGCACCCATTCGAGCGACAGCGTCGACTATCCGGACTTCGCGCAGGCGATGGCGCGCGCGATCGAGAGTGGCGAGGTGCGGCGGGGCGTTCTCATCTGCGGTACGGGGATCGGCATCGCGATCGCCGCCAACCGTCACCGCGCGGTGCGCGCGGCCGTATGCCACGACGTCTCCTCGGCACGGCTTGCGCGGCGCCACAACGATGCGAATGTACTTGCCCTCGGCGCGCGGCTCACGGGCGACGAGGTGGCAAAGGACTGCCTTGCCGCTTTCCTGGAGACCGAGTTCGAGGGCGGCCGCCACGCCCGGCGCGTGGCCAAGATGTCGTGAAGGGCGGGCCGAGACCATGGTGAGGGCCAAGTCGGAATCGTTCGAATCCTTAACTGCCGGGAGGATGCCGAGGAGATGACCACTTCACTCGCCAAGCACGCCGCGGAGACGGCCGGGCTCGATCGCTTTTTCGGGGCCGGCCTCGCCGAGGCCGATCCCGAGATCGCCGCCGCGATTCACAAGGAGCTTGGGCGTCAGCGGGTGCAGATCGAGCTGATCGCCTCCGAGAACATCGTCTCCAAGGCGGTGCTCGAGGCGCAAGGCTCGGTGCTCACCAACAAATACGCCGAAGGCTATCCGGGGAGGCGCTACTACGGCGGATGCGAGTACGTCGACGTCGTCGAAAACCTTGCGATCGAGCGTGCCAAGAGACTGTTCGCTTGCCGCTTCGCCAATGTGCAGCCCCATTCGGGCGCGCAGGCCAACGAGGCGGTCTTCATGGCGTTGATGCAGCCGGGCGACGTCCTGCTCGGCATGTCGCTCGCGGCGGGCGGCCACCTTACCCATGGCGCTCCGCCCAACATGTCCGGCAAGTGGTTCAGGGCGGTCGGCTACGGCGTGCGCCGCGAGGATGACCTCATCGACTATGACGAAGTGGCACGGCTCGCAGCGGAGCACCGCCCCAAGCTCATCATCGCCGGCGGCTCGGCCTATCCGCGCGAGATCGATTTCCAGCGTTTCCGCGCGATTGCCGACAGTGTCGGCGCCTATCTCATGGTCGACATGGCCCACTTTGCCGGGCTCGTTGCCGGCGGGGTCCATCCGAGCCCGCTTCCGCATGCGCACGTGGTCACCACGACCACGCACAAGACGCTGCGCGGCGCACGCGGCGGCATGATCCTTGCGATGGACGAGGAGATCGGCAAGAAGTGCAACTCCGCGATCTTTCCCGGAACGCAGGGCGGTCCGCTCTTGCATGCCATCGCCGGCAAGGCGGTGGCGCTCGGCGAAGCGCTCAAGCCCGCGTTCAAGACATACGCGCGCCGGGTGGTCGACAATGCGAAGGCGCTTGCCGCCACGCTGATCGCGCGCGGCTACGACATCACCACGGGCGGGACCGATACGCACCTCATGCTTGTCGATCTGCGCTCGAAGCGTCTCACCGGCAAGCTCGCGGCGGAGAGCCTGGAGCGCGCTGCGATCACCTGCAACAAGAACGGCGTGCCGTTCGATCCCGAGAAGCCGACGGTGACCTCGGGGATACGCCTCGGCACGCCCGCTTCCACCACGCGCGGCTTCGGCGTCGCCGATTTCCAAGAGGTGGGGATCATGATCGCCGAGGTGCTCGACGGGCTCGCCTCGCGCGCCAACGACAACAGCCGCGTCGAGGCCGAGGTGCGCACGCGCGCCCATGCGCTGTGCGCGCGCTTTCCGATCTACGCCGATCTCTGAGCGAGCGCCGTGCCGATACGGGCAATGAGAGTTGCAACAGCAGGGGAGTGAACGGTCATGCGCTGTCCGTTCTGCGGCCACGAGGATACCCAGGTCAAGGATTCACGACCGACCGAGGATAACGCCGCGATCAGACGCCGGCGCTTCTGTCCGGCGTGCGGCTCGCGCTTCACGACCTTCGAGCGGGTGCAGCTGCGCGAGCTCATGGTGGTCAAGAAGAACGGCCAGCGCGTGGTCTTCGACCGCGACAAGCTCGTGCGCTCGATCCAGATCGCCTGCCGCAAGCGGCCGGTCGATCCCGACCGCATCGAGCGGATCGTCAACGGCATCGTGCGCCGGCTGGAGAGCTCGGGGGAGAGCGACATCCGCTCCGAGACGATCGGGGAGCTCGTCATGGATGCGCTCCGCACCCTCGACCCCGTGGCCTACGTGCGCTTCGCCTCGGTCTACCGCAATTTCCGCGAGGCCAAGGACTTCGAGGACTTCGTCGAGCAGTTGAGTGGCGACACCGAGTGAGGGTGCTGATCTCCACCATATGAAGGCGGCGCTCGGCCTGGCCCGGCGCGGTCTCGGCAAGGTGTGGCCGAATCCGGCCGTCGGCTGCATCCTCGTGCGGGAGGGCCGCATCGTCGGGCGCGGCTGGACGCAAAGCGGCGGCCGGCCCCATGCCGAGAGCGAGGCAATCGCGCGCGCCGGTGCGGCGGCGCGGGGGGCGACGGCCTATGTGAGCCTCGAGCCCTGCAGCCATCACGGCAAGACGCCACCTTGCGCAGAGGCGCTCGTCGAGGCCGGTATCGCACGCGCCGTCGTCGCCGTCGAGGATCCGGACCCGCGCGTCTCGGGCCGCGGCACGGCGAGGCTCGCGGCGGCGGGGATCGAGGTATCGCTCGGCCTCATGCGCGAGGAGGCGGCCGAGCTCAATGCCGGCTTCTTCATGCTCATGCGCGAAGGGCGGCCGCTCGTTACCTGGAAGACGGCGACGACGCTCGACGGCAAGATCGCGACAAAGGAGGGAGAGAGCCGCTGGATCACGGGCGAGCCCGCGCGCGAGCGGGCGCATCTCCTGAGGGCGGCGCACGACGCGGTCGCGATCGGAATCGGCACGGCTGTCGCGGACGACCCCGAGCTCACCTGCCGCATCAGCGGGCTCGAGCCCGCCTCTCCGGTCCGCGTCGTGGTCGACGGCCGCCTGCGCCTGCCGCTCACGAGCCGTCTCGTGATCACCGCGCGGGAGACGCCGACCTGGTTCATCACCCGCTCCGACGCGCCCGAGGAGCGGCGCGACATTCTGCGGCGCGCAGGCGTCGATGTGATCGCGATCGAGCCGGGAGAGGGAGACCGGCCCGCTCTCCGTTTGGCGCTCGAGGCGCTTGGCAAGCGCGGCATCACGCGCCTCCTGCTCGAGGGCGGCAGCCAGCTCGCCGCGGCTTTTCTCCGCGAGGGGCTCGTCGACCGCATCGCGTGGTTTCGTGCCGGCCGCATCTTCGGCGGCGATGGGCTCCCCACGGCCGCCGCCTTCGGCGTGGAGCGCATCGCCGACGCCCCCGCCTTCAGGCGCCTTTCGTTCACCTCCTGCGGCGCCGATACGCTCGAATGCTACGCTCGGGTGGATTGAGCCGATGCCACGGCTCGGAATCCGACCGAACCTTGTTCCTCGCTGGGGAATAGACTAGCTTGTCACTGCACACGCATTACCGGGACGCAATTTATGGCCGATCAGCCTGACAACGTCGTCCTCGAGCACCTGCGGCACATTCGCATGACCGTGGATGACACCCGCGAAAAAGTGGGAGATCTACAGCGCCGGGTGACTTCGCTCGAAGGCCAAGTGGCGCAGCTCCATGTCGGTCTCGGCAATCTTCATTCGGATTTCGCGGGGCAGTCGGCGCGTCTGGATCGCATCGAATCTCGTCTCGACCGCATGGAGCGAAGGCTCGAGCTATCCGACGCGCCCCCTTCCTAGGTGCGTTTCTTCCGTGAGCTGGCGCCGCTCTCTCGCTGCCGTCTGCCGAAGCCGCCGCTTGAGCCTATAGCCAACGCGGCGCCGATCTCCTAAGTATGGGGCCATGTTTACGGGCATCATCACCGACGTCGGTCGCGTACGCGCGGTCGAGCGGGCCGCGAGCGGCGACACCCGCTTCGCCTTCGCGACGGCCTACGATACGGCCTCGCTCGCGCTCGGCGCCTCCGTCGCCTGCTCGGGCGCCTGCCTCACCGTGGTCGACAAGCGCCCGGGCTGGTTCGCGGTCGAGGCGTCGGGCGAGACCCTCGCGCGCACCACGCTCGGCGAATGGCGGATCGGCCGCGCGGTCAATCTCGAGCGATCCTTGCGCCTGGGCGACGAGCTGGGCGGCCACCTCGTGAGCGGCCACGTCGACGGTGTAGCAGAGCTCGCGCGTCTGGCGCCGGAGGGCGGCAGCCTGCGTATGACCTTCGAGGCGCCCGAGGCGCTCGCGAGGCTCATCGCCGCCAAGGGCTCCGTGGCGGTCGACGGCGTCTCCCTCACCGTGAACGAGGCCGGCCGCACCTCCTTCGGCGTCAACATCATCGACCATACGCGAAAGCTGACCAGTTTCGGCGAGGCCCGGGTCGGGGACCGGGTCAATCTGGAGATCGACCTCCTCGCGCGCTATGTTGCCCGCCTCCTGGAGAGGAGCTGACCCTTGCCCGACAGCAAATTTCTTTCCTCGGTGGAGGAGATCATCAACGAGGGCCGCAACGGCCGGATGTTCATCCTGGTCGACGACGAGAGCCGGGAGAACGAGGGCGATCTCGTCATCCCGGCGCAGATGGCGACCCCCGAGGCGATCAACTTCATGGCCAAGTACGGCCGCGGCCTCATTTGCCTCGCACTTACGCGCGAGCGCGTCGAGGAGCTCGGCCTTCCCCTCATGCCCCAGCACCACGCCTCGCGCCATCAGACCGCCTTTACGGTGTCGATCGAGGCCCGCACCGGGGTGACCACCGGCATCTCCGCTCCCGACCGCGCCCGCACCGTTGCGGTCGCGATCGACCCCGGCAAGAGCAAGGAGGACATTGTGACCCCCGGCCACATCTTCCCCCTGCTCGCGCGCGACGGCGGCGTGCTCGTGCGCACGGGCCATACGGAGGCCGCGGTCGACCTGGCGCGCCTCGCCGGGCTCAACCCTGCCGGCGTGATCTGCGAGATCATGAACGAGGACGGCACCATGGCCCGGATGCCTGACCTCATCCAGCTCGCCCAGTACCACGGGCTCAAGGTCGCCAAGATCGCAGACCTCATCGCCTACCGCTTGCGTTACGACCGCATCGTGCAGCGCGGCGCCGAGACCATCATCAAGAGCAAGTACGGCGGCGAATTCCGCATGATCGTCTACGTCAACAAGGTGGCCTATGCCGAGCATGTGGCGCTCGTGAAGGGGGACGTCGCGGACGGCCCGCCGCCGCTCGTGCGCATGCACGCGCTCGACGTGCTTCACGACGTGCTGGGGGACCGCTCGAGCGAGCGGGGCGGCGAGATCGAGGCCTCGATGCGCATGATCGCGGAGGCCGGCCGCGGCGCCGTCGTGCTGATCCGCGAGCCGCGCGCGACGAACCTGTCCGACGTGGTGACGGCGAGGCTCTCGGGTGCTGCCGGCGCTCCCACCGGGCTTAGGGATTACGGCATTGGCGCGCAGATTTTGCTCGATCTCGGCATCAGGGATATGATCCTCTTGTCCAACACCAAGCGGACCATCGTTGGACTCGAAGGCTATGGCTTGACCGTGGTCGAGCAGCGTCCGATTCCGCTCCACGGGGGCTGAATGGCCGAAGCACCGCACGTCATGATCGTGGAGGCGCGCTTCTACCAAGATCTCGCCGACGAGCTGAGCCAGGGCGCCATCGCCGAGCTCGAGAAGGCGGGTGCGAGCTGGGAGCGTTTCGCCGTCCCCGGTGCCTTCGAGATTCCGGCCGCCATCCTATACGCGCTCCGCGCCCGCGACCTTTCGAGATTGCAGCGTCCCTTCGACGGATTCGTGGCGCTCGGCTGCGTCATCCGGGGCGAGACGAGCCACTACGATCTCGTGTGCGGCGAATGCGCGCATGGGCTGCAGGCGCTCTCGCTCGAGCACGACTTGGCGCTCGGCTTCGGCGTGCTCACCTGCGAGAATCGCGAGCAGGCCTGGGCGCGCGCGTCGCGCTCCGGGCGCAACAAGGGTGCCGAGGCGGCGCGCGCCTGCTTGGTCATGATCGAGCTCAAGCGCGGCTTCGGCCTCGAGCCCTGCTGAGAGCGATGGCAGCTAACCCCGACAAGGACGGCGAACGCGAGCCTCAGGCTGTCGGGCGCCGCGTGCTGAGCTCGACGCGGCTTGCCGCGGTGCAGGCGATCTACCAGCTCGACATGACGGGAGAGGCCGCGGAGACGGTGGTCGCCGAATTCATCCGCCACCGCGGCGGGGTGGGGCTCGACGAAGGCGGGGAGGAGATCAAGACCGACAAGGTCCTCTTCGCCGAGCTCGTGCGCGGC
>DATEQI010000101.1:0-2661 GCA_035272805.1 Alphaproteobacteria bacterium
TTGGACCCGAGCGGGAGGCGCGGCGGCTGATCAGCGCTTCTCCGGCTTGAGCTGCTGGACCTCGCTGTCCTTGTCGCTGCGGTCGCTGGCGAAGATGAGGGCCATCAGCCCGACGCCGAGTGCGGACGTGCAGACGATACCGCCCGCGAGTGCGAGGGTGCCCCAGAGCCCGATTCCCAGCCCCTCGAAGCCGTTGAACGCCCACAGTAGGGCGAGCACAAAGGCGATCGAGAGCAGGCAGGCGAGCATGAAGGTGATCAGCCATCGGCGCATGAAGGCCCTCCCCTTGCTCCGGCGTGGCAATCTGCCCACTTGATATATCTCGCCCTAAAGCGAGCCGCGGCGAGCGCGTTGCGGCCATTTGTCGCGAACGGGCCGCGGGGTTGGGGCCGCCCGCGTTTGCCTTTCGCGGGCCTCTCTCGTAGGCTTTTTTCGCAAACCGACCGGAGCGAGCCGCGTGAGCTATTACCCCGCACCCGACCCCGCCCCCTTCGCCTGGAGGCAAGCGGCACCCGACCCGCTCGACTACCCCGAATATTATGAGGGAGTCATCCTCAGGCGCATCTTCGCGCACATTCTCGACCTATTCCTCATCTGCATGCTCGTGACAGCGCTCGGCGTCTTCTTCTTGACGCTTGGCGTGCTGAGCCTGGGCCTCGTCTGGGTGCCGCTTCTCGTGGTGAGCCCGGCCGTGGCGCTCGCCTACGACGCCTTCCAGGTTGCCGGCAGACGCTCCGCGACCCTTGGCATGCGCGCATTCGGCCTCGAGGTGCGCAGCTGGACCGGCGCGCGGCCCGATCTTCCCCAGGCCTTCGTGCGCGCGCTTCTGTTCTGGGGCATGTCCTATATGACGGCGACCCTCCTCATGTGGCTGGTGCTCGGCTTCGCCCTCTTCAATAGGCAGCGGCGCTGCCTGCACGATTATCTCTCCGGCACGGTGGTGATCCGCAGCGCGAGCCAGATGGTGCTTCGCCCGGTAACGCGATGAGCCTCGGCCGGCCGCCGATCCGTCGCTTCCCGATCTTGTGGCGGGCCGGCACCTCGGGGATAATGTCGCCATGCCGTCAGGATCCTCCGCAGGCCTAACCAGGCTTCAGCGCCACTTCTTCCTCTCGGGGCCGCGCCCTTGTCCCTATCTCTATGGCCGGGTGGAGCGCAGCATCTTCACCGAGCTCGTGGGGGCCGAGGCCGGCCGCTTCTATGAGACGCTGCTGCGCTCCGGCTTCCGACGCAGCCACCAGGTCGCCTTCCGTCCCGCCTGTCCGGACTGCGCGGCTTGCGTGCCGGTCAGGGTGGTCGTTGCCGAGTGCGAGGAGCGCTCCTGGATGCGCCGTATCCGCAAGGCGAACGCGCCCCTCGTTGCGCACGAGCGTCCCGCGCGCGGGACGCGCGAGCAATACGCGCTCTTCCGCCGCTACATCGCGGAGCGTCATGCCGACGGCGAGATGGCGCTCATGGACTACGACGACTATCGCAACATGATCGAGGACAGCCCGATCGACAGCGCCCTGGTCGAATTCCGCGATGCCTCAGGCGGTCTCGTCGCCGCCTGCCTCGCCGATCGGCTCTCGGACGGCTACTCCGCGGTCTACAGCTTCTTCGCGCCCGGCGAGCTCTGGCCGAGTCTCGGCAGCTACATGATCCTGTGGCTCATCGCCGGCGCGCGCGCGCGTCGGCTCCCCTACGTGTATCTCGGCTACTGGGTCGAGGGCAGCCGCAAGATGTCGTATAAGACCCGCTTTCGCCCGCTCGAGGCGCTCGGCAGCGAGGGCTGGCGGCGCTACGAGCCCAAGGGCACGGGCGAGACCCCATGACCGACATGACGATCCGCGAGGTGCGCACGACGCTCCTGCGCATGCCCTGGCCCGACAATCCGGGGATGCGCGGACACGCGCTCGGCAAGACGCGCGATCTCCTGGTGCTCGAGGTCGAGACCAAGGACGGCATCGTCGGCATGGGGTACCTCAACCCTTTAGCACCCGTCTTGCGCACGATCGCCATGTGCCTCGAGGAGGCGATCGTGCCGCGCGTGCTCGGCCGCGACGCCACGGCGGTCGAGGCCATCTGGCGCGATCTCTGGCGCGCCACCTACACCGCCGGCCGCGAGGGCATTGCCATGATGGCGATCTCGGCCGTCGACATCGCGCTCTGGGATGCGCTCGGCAAGCGCGCGTCACTCCCGCTGCATCGCCTCTGGGGTCATTACCGCTCCGAGATCCCGGCCTATGGCAGCGGCTGCTGGCGCGGCAGCGGCGGCGACGGCATGATCGAGAAAGCCAAGCATTACGTCGCCCAGGGCTTCAAGGCGATCAAGATGCAGGTCGCCCATGTCCATGATCTCGCGACCGACCTCGCGAACGTGCGCCGCATGCGCGAGGCGCTGGGGCCCGGCATCGACATCATGATCGACGTCAACATGGGCTGGCGCGCCGACACGGCGATCCTCATGGGCCGCAAGTTCGAGGAGTACGACGTCTACTGGCTCGAGGAGCCGGTGCCCGCCCACGATTTCGCCGGCTACATGCGCATCGCCGAGGCGCTCGACCTTCGCATCGTAGGTGGGGAGACGCATTTCACCCGCTTCGACCTGCGTCCCTTCCTCGAGAACCCGCGCCTTCCCATCCTGCAGCCCGATCCGATGCGCGGCGGCCTGACCGAGCT
>DATEQI010000102.1:0-24171 GCA_035272805.1 Alphaproteobacteria bacterium
AGTCGCTCGCCGACCCCGGCGGAATCTGCATCTCGGGCGATGTCTACCGCCAAGTCCGCGACAAGCTTGATCTGGCGTTCGAGGACATGGGCGAGCAGCAGGTGAAGAACATCGCGCGGCCAGTCCGCGTCTGGCGCTGGCAGAGCGATACGCCGCAATCCCCGGCGAGCAACCTTGCCCTTCCGGACAAACCGTCGATTGCCGTGCTGCCGTTCCAGAACATGAGCGGCGATCCCGAGCAGGAGTATTTCAGCGACGGCGTCGTGGAGGAGATCATCACGGCGCTCTCCCGGATGCGCTGGCTGTTCGTAATCGCGCGCAACTCTTCCTTTACCTACAAGGGCCGCTCGGTCGACGTGAAGCAGGTCGGCCGCGAGCTCGGGGTGCGCTACCTGCTCGAGGGTAGCGTACGCAAGGCGGCCAATCGGTTGCGCATCACTGGCCAGCTCATCGACGCGTCGACGGGCGCTCATCTGTGGGCGGATCGCTTCGAGGGCGGCCTCGAGGACGTATTCGAGCTGCAGGACCACGTAACATCCAGCGTGATTGGCGCTATCGCGCCGAAGCTGGAGCAAGCGGAGATCGAACGCGCCAAGCGCAAGCCGACCGAGAGCCTCGACGCTTATGACTATTACCTGCGGGGAATGGCGAGCCTTTATCGTTGGACCAAAGAGGCCGTCGGCGAAGCGTTGCGGCATTTCCACAAGGCGATCGAGCTAGATCCGGATTTTGCGTCGGCCTACGGCGCGGCAGCCTGGTGTTACTACTGGCGCAAAGCCAATGGCTGGATGACCGATCCCGCGCAGGAACTCGCAGAAGTCAACCGATTGGCAACTAGAGCAGCGGAGACAGGCAACGACGACGCGGTGGCACTTTCCTTCAGCGGGCTTGCACTTGGCTACGTCGTTGGCGATGACGATGCGGGTATCGCGATGATCGATCGCGCGCTCGTGCTCAACCCGAACTTGGCGGCCGCTTGGCTTGCTAGTGGCTGCTTGAGGTCCTTTTTTGATTCGGACGTGGCGGTCGAGCACATGGCGCGCGCCATGCGGCTCAGCCCGCTTGATCCCCTGATGTTCTTTATGCAGACGTTTGCCGGATTTGCTCATTTCCTCGCCGGTCGGTACGACGAGGCGCGGCCATTGGTAGAAAGAGCATGCCGGGAACGGCCAAATTTTTCGGCCGCTCTCCGAATTGCCGCCGCAAGCAACGCCTCTACCGGACGTATTGACGAAGCGCGAGGATTCATTGCGCGGGCGCTTCAACTCGATCCCGATTTGCGCATCTCGACTCTCAAAAATCGGTTCGGACAGATGCGCCCAGAAGGATTCGCCAAATACGCCGAGGCCCTGCGAAAGGCCGGCTTGCCGGAGTGATCGGTCGGCTTGCGACCGACGTGAACGCGGCTGCAGGAATTCGTAGGTCGAATGTCGGTTGTTGGCACCTCGCGGCGGTGCCGGTAGCGTGCGGGCGCGTCCGGAGTTGAAGGAATAGCTGCCGCGCCGCTGACGTGGCCGGATGGCTCAGGCTGACCCATAAGAGACATGCGGCGCCCGCCCATTCGATCACGCCGTCGGCGCTGGCGAGGAGCGGCGGCGGCTCGGTCAGGTCGAGCGCGTTAGCAGTCTTGAGGTTGATGACCAGCGGGTGGAGCTCATTCCTCCGGCATCCCAGGGCGACGCATGACCTCCGGCCACGGGCGCTGGCTCAATGCTGAACGCGGCCATCGATCCGATCACTCGATGCTCACGGGGGAGGTGCGTCCTGATTCCGGTCCGGAGAGTCGGCTTGGCCGTGCGGGCCATGATTTTCCGGAATTCAGCTCCGCAAGGTCGTATTCCGGCTTTGTCGGCAGCCGCGATGGGCGTATTCTCCCTGAGGAAGCGCTGGTACGGTCGGCCATCTTGGGAATGTCGGGCTATATGTGCATGGCATGAAGGCAACCGCGCAGATAACGCTGGTTGCGGCGGCGCTTTTGTGCCTGACCGCATGCTCGGAAGGTCCCAACGCGGACAGGGCCAAGCTTCAAAGGGGCGAGGTCGACGATCCCGTCGAAACGGCGAACCGGGACATCTTCGGCGCCAACCAGTTCGCCGACCGCAACGTGATGAAGCCGGTGGCCGAGACTTACCGCGACGAGGTGCCCAAGGACGTTCGCCACGGTATCCACAACGTGCTCAGCAACCTGAATGAGCCCATCGTCGGCCTGAACGACGTGCTGCAGGGCAATTTCGACCGCGCCTGGACGGCGGTGTGTCGCTTCGTGGTGAATACCACGGCGGGTGCGCTTGGCATCATGGATGTGGCGTCGAATTGGGGCCTCAAGCACCACGACGCCGACTTCGGCCAGACTTTCGGGGTATGGGGCATCCCCGAGGGGCCCTTCGTCGAATTGCCCTTCTTCGGCCCCTCCGACCTGAGGGACGCGGTCGGGTTGGTCATTGGCATCGTCGCCAACCCGTTCTTCATCGCGGGCGGGGGAGTCGCCGTCACCGCAGCCGGCTACAGCCGCTCGGCAACCTCCGCCGTGGACCAGCGCGCCGAATACCTCGACACGCTCGATTCGATCGAGCGCACCTCGGTCGACTATTATGCCTCTTTGCGGAGCCTCTATCTGCAGCGCCGTGAAGCGCTCGTCGACACGGGCAGATTTCCCGGCCAAGCCAGCGACGAATATATCGACTCGAGACTTCCCGCGGTGGATACGTCCGCGGCACAGCCGCCGACTGCGGAGACGCCGGCCACCGAGACACCAGCTGCAGAAGCGCCGGCGGCGCTCACGACAACGACGACGCCATAGCTTCGCTGCCGTCATCCGTGCCTAGTCTCGGTCCGGCGGGGGCTCCACTTGCGCGCTGATACGGGCACCGGTTGCAGCAGATGTGACGCGGATACGCTGCTCTACCACCCGAGCATCTCTCGACTTTCCTATGGTTGGGGCGGTTGCTAAGCGGAAGCTCGTGCGTTGCAGCCAGTCCGGATTTATGGGTTCACGGCCTAATTCCCCGCCCGTGGCCGTGCGCGGCATACGTTTGTTCTTGGCACTTCTGCGACATCCTCCAACAGGGAACGAATGGCTGCTTTTGGGGTAGGAAGAGTGCGCAAGGGTGAGAAGGCGCCCATCGCGCAAGGGCAACGGCAAGGCAGGCCGCCGCCGCCCTTACGCCGACTTCGCCACACCTCCGGCTCCGCCATCAGCGCGCGCGCTATGGGAATAGCGGTCGCGGACGGACCAGGCATCATGTGCTGCTGAGAGTTGCGCGAATGCGCTTAGGTGCGTTGATTTCACGCAGCTCGTGCGTGCGATGCCGACGGCGGCACGCTGAGCAGCTCTGGCCAAGTAGTGCCAAGCCGCTTTCGTTCCGCTTCTGCGGCCTTCGCCGCCGCCAGGATTTCACCATCATGCGCACTGCCGAGCATCCCTAGGATGGCCGCTAAGCGCTCCTTCGTCTCGGTGTGCGCCCCAGCGTCGACGAGCATCCATTCGCCGTCGCGAGTGCGCCGCAAGACGCCTTCTCGCTGCAAACGATCGGCCGCTTTGCGCACGCTGGCGTAGATCGTCGGGGAGGGTTGAGCGAACGGTGCCGCGACTTCCCACGCGAGAAGCTGAGTGGAAAGGTGCCGCGTCCGAGTGAGGATGGCGATAATCGCGCATTCGACGCGATCAAATCCCGGTCCAATTCGGCTTGCGTTGAATCTATAGCTCATGATTCCTATCCGGCTTCCTGGCACGCCGTTCGGGCCCGGTCGGCTCGATCGCTCTCCCGAGGTCTCTGCCGGCGGCCTTGTGGAGAGATAAGCAAAAGCGGGGCCACAGCCCGCGCGCCCCGGGGCGGGCCGTCGCCGGAGGCGGAGAAGGCGCAAATTATCGTTAGATCAATCTGTTACGACAGGCTGCCGGGGTCCAGATCAGGAAAGAGGCGGCACCACCACGAGGGTCCCCAGGCAGTCCGCCCTGCATTTTGCTGCAAAATCAGCGGCAAATTGCCAAGACGGCGGGGCCGGTGCGCACGGCACCATGAGTGACGCCAATGCCGCAGCGAGTGCGCCGAGCTGACTCCGGGTGAGCGGTCTGTGCCGACTGAACGCTGCCGGCACCGACATTGCCCAGTGAAATCCCACGACCCCCGGCGCCGCCGCCCTCACGCCGACTTCGCCACCTCCGGGTCCTCGAGCTCGAGGCTGAGCGCGCGGAGGGCTGCGGTGTGGGGATGGCGCGTGCGGCCGGCGCGCAGCTCCTCGGCGGAGAGCAGCTCGACGAGCTCGCCCTCCTGCATGACGCCGATCTCGCTCGCGAGATGGGCCACCACCGCGAGATTGTGGCTGACCATGATATAGGTGAGGCCGTGCGCGCGCTGCAGCTCGGCCAGGAGGTTGAGCACCTCGGCCTGCACCGAGACGTCAAGCGCACTCGTGGGCTCGTCGAGCAGCAGCACCTCCGGCTCCGCCATCAGCGCGCGCGCGATCGCCACGCGCTGGCGCTGGCCGCCCGAGAGCTGGTGCGGGAAGCGGAAGCGCACCGCGGGTGCTAATGCCACCTCGGCGAGCGCGCGGCGGATGCGCGCGTCGACTTGGCCGATGCCGTGCACCAGCAAGGGCTCGGAGAGCATGCGGTCGACGGTCTGGCGCGGATGCAGCGAGCCGTAGGGGTCCTGGAACACCATCTGCACGCGGCGGAAGAAGTCCTTGCTGCGCAGGGGCTTCTGCCGCACGCCCGCGATCGCTATCTCGCCCTCCCATTCGCGGTTGAGGCCCGCGAGTGCGCGCAGCACCGTCGATTTGCCCGAGCCGCTCTCGCCCACGAGCCCGAAGCTCGCCCCGGTTGCTACGCGGAAGCCGATGCCTTTCACCGCCTCCACGCTGCCGAAGCGCACGCGGAGGGCGCTCACCTCGATCATGGGCCGAGCCATGACGGATCGCGCTTGAGGACCGCGAGCTGCCGCTTGGGCCGCGCCAGGCTCGGGAGGCAATCGAGGAGGCCGAGCGTATAGGGATGCTTGGCGCGCGCGAGGGACGCGGCGTTGCACTCCTCGAGCACGCGGCCGCCGTACATCACCAGCACGCGGTCGCAGAAATGCGAGACCAACGGCAGGTCGTGGCTGATCAGGATGAGCGCCATGCCGCGGCGCGACACCAGCTCCTCGATGAGGCGCAGGATCTCCGCTTGCACCGTGGCGTCAAGCGCGCTCGTCGGCTCGTCGGCGATGAGGAGCTCGGGGTCGGGGGCGAGCATCATCGCGATCATCACGCGCTGGCCCATGCCGCCGGAGAGCTCGTGGGGATAGGCGCCGGCGACGCGCTCGGGGTCGCGGATCTGCACCTGGGCCAGGAGCTCGACCGCGGCCCCGTGCGCCGCGCGGCTCGTGCCGCCGCGATGGGCGCGCCAGGCCTCGGCGATCTGGGCACCGGCCGTCATCACCGGGTTCAACGAGAACTTCGGGTCCTGGAGGATGAGGCCCGCGCGCTTGCCGCGGATGCGGCGCATGGTGCGCTCGTTCGCCTTCAAGAGGTCGATGCCGTCGAATTCCAACCGATCGGCCTCGAGCTTGGCCTGGCGCGGCAGGAGGCGCAAGAGCGCGCGCGCGGTCAACGTCTTCCCTGAGCCGGATTCGCCGACGATGCCGAGTTTCTCCTGGCCCAAGGTGAAGGAGACGCCGCGCACCGCCTCGACCGTCCCCTGGGCCGAGGGGAAGGCGATGCGCAGGTTGCGGACGATCACTTCCACCGCACTCAGCCCTGCTTGGGATCGAGCACGTCGCGCAATCCGTCGCCCAAAAGATTGAAGGCAAGGGAGGCGACGAAGATGGCAATGCCGGGCGCTATCGGAACCCACCAGGCATCGAGAATCTCGCCGCGCGTGGTGGCGATCATGGTGCCCCATTCCGGCATCGGCGGCTGCGCGCCCATGCCGAGAAAGCCGAGCCCCGCCGCGGTCAGGATGATGCCGCTCATGTCGAGGGTCACGCGCACGATGAGGGAGGAGACGCACAAGGGTGCGATATGGCGGAGCACGATGCGCGCCGCCGAGGCGCCGCTCAAGCGTACCGCGGCGATGAAGTCGCTGTTGCGGATGGTGAGCGTCTCGGCGCGCGCGAGCCGGGCATAGGGCGGCCAGGCGGTGAGTGCGATCGCGATGATGGCGCTCGTGATCCCGGGCTTGAGTGCCGCCACGAAGGCGAGGGCTAAGATGAGCCGCGGGAAGGCGAGGAAGATGTCGGTGAGCCGCATGAGCGCGCGGTCGGCAACGCCGCCGGCATAGCCCGCAATCGTGCCGACCGCGAGGCCCAAGGGTGCCACCAGCACCATGATCGCCACCACCATGCCGAGCGTGATGCGCCCGCCGTAGAGCAGGCGCGAATAGAGATCGCGCCCGACCTCGTCGGTGCCGAGCCAATGCTCGGCCGATGGTGCGGCGTAACGCTCGGTGAGACTCTGGGCGGCCGGCTCGTGCGTCGCAAGCAGGGGTGCTGCGAGAGAGACGAGGATCAGGATGAGGCCTGCTGTCAGCCCCGCGATCGCGAGATGATTGCGGCGGAGCTGGAGCCAGCCGCGAAAGAAGCGGCCGAGCGAGGCCTGGCGGCGCGATGCCGGCGCGTCGCTCAAGAGCCAGGTGGCGATGCCGCTCATGGCCCGGTACTCGGCATCATGGAGACCTGATACACCCCCCTCCCTGCCCTCCCCCCCTCAAAGGAGGGCAATCGCATTTGGCGATTCTGCACCTTTCGGGCTCCGTCATTACCGGCGAAAGCCGGTATCCATCGCCCAGGATCACCTTTGCTGCAGAATGGAAAAAGGCCGCGCCTGATCTGCAATGGGTCCCGGCTTTCGCCGGGACGACGGTTTATCAAATTCATCAGTTTACAGATGCGATAGCCCTCCCCCTCGAAGGGGGCTCGAGCCGCGAAGCGGATCGAGCGGGAGGGGGTGACGCTCGGATGTTCGAGAGTCGGCACTGGCTCACCTGACGCGCGGATCGAGGAGGCGATAGGCGAGATCGGCGAAAAGATTGAGCCCGACATAGACGGCACCGACGACGAGGGTGGCACCCAGGACGGCGTTCATGTCCGCGTTCAAGAGCGAGCCGGTGAGATAGAGGCCGATCCCCGGCCAGCTGAACACCGTCTCGGTGAGCACCGCACCCTCGAGCAGTCCGGCATAGGCAAGGGCAATGACGGTGATGAGCGGCACCATGATGTTGCCGAAGGCATGGCGCCACAGGATGCGCGCGTCCGAGAGCCCCTTGGCCCGCGCGGCGACGATGTATTCGCCGGCCAGCGCCTCGAGCATGAAGGCGCGCGTCATGCGCGTGATGATCGAGAGGCTGAAATAGGCGAGCACGAGAGCCGGCTGGGCGAGATGGGCGAGCGCGTCGGAGAAGGCGTCCCAATCGCCCGCGAGGGCGGCATCGAGGACGCGCATGCCGGTCACCTCCTTGACCATGCCCTCGAAGAGCACGTCCTGCTGGCCGGTGCCGGGGGCGATGCCGAGCTTGACGTAGAAGAAGAGGAGGCAGAGGAGGCCGAGCACGAAGATCGGCACCGACTGGCCGGCGAGGCTCACCACCCGCACGGCATGGTCGAAGCGCGAGCCCTGGTAGCGCGCGGCGAAGACGCCGAGCGGCACGCCGAGGAGGATCGCGATCAGGATCGCGGTGGTGGCGAGCTCGAGGGTCGCCGGAAAGAACGTCGCGATGTCCTCGGTCACGGGGCGCGAGGTCATCACGGAGCGGCCGAGGTCGCCGTGGGCGAGGTGCTCGAGGTAGACCCAGAACTGGACGACGAGCGGCCGATCGAGCGCCAATTCCGCGCGCACGCGGGTGACCACGTCGGGTGGGGCGTGGTCGCCCACGATGGCGAGCACCGGATCGATCGGCATGGCGCGGCCGATCAGGAAGGTGACCAGGATGAGCCCGAACAGCGTGATCGGCACGCTGGCGAGGCTCGACAGCGAGGCACGGAAGCGGGCCGGCAGGCGGCCCGCATCGCTCGTGCCGCTCACGCCTTCGTAATCGGCGCGTAGCGGGTGTAGTCGGGCAGCACGCCCAGCGAGATGCCGGAGACGCCCTTGCGCATCACCGCGATCTCGACGTTCTGCAGCATGAAGCAGAAGGGCGCGCGCTCGAAGAAGTCGCGCTGCAGCTTGGCGTACATCTCCATGCGCTTCTTGGTGTCGAGCTCCTTGACCGCGGCATCCACCAGCTCGGTCATCTCCTTGTCGAAGAAGTGATAGCGCCAGGCGACGCTCTTCAGCTTGGTGGCGTCCGAATCGTCGATGTTCTGGCAGAAGGCCTGGGCGTTGGAGTGCGCGTCGAGGAAGTCCGGGAACCAGGTGAGGAGCGCCAGCTGCTGCTGGCGCGCGCGGGTCTTGCTGATCACCTGCTTCTGCTCGCCGGCGAGGAGCTGCACCTTGACCCCGATCGCCGCGAGATCGGCCTGCACGGCCTGCGCGATCTCGGGATAGGGAGACTTGGCGAAGTGATCGAGGGTGACGGAGAAGCCGTCGGGATAGCCCGCCTTGGCGAGGAGCGCCTTGGCCTTGGCCACGTCCTTCTTGAAGGGATTGTCGGCGACCGCGCCGGGGATGCCCTTGGGCAGGAAGGATTGCCAGACGCTCCAGAGATTGGGCGTGATGTTCTTGGCGATCGCCTCGTAGTCGATCGCCGTCTTGATCGCCTGGCGCGCCTCGACCTTCTGGAGCTCGGGTACGCCGCTGTTCATCCCGATATACATCGAGGTGAGCTGCGCCCGCCGCGCCAGGGTGTAGTCCGGCTTGTTGAGCACCAGCTTGAGCTGGTCGGAGACGAGGTCACGCGCGATATCCACGTCGCCCTTCTGCAGCGAGAGCAGCTGGGCCGAGGGGTCGGCCACGTGGCGGATCACCACCCGCGGAATGCGCGGCTTCGTCGCGGCGTGGGTGTTGGTCTCGAGGATGATGTGGTCGCTTGCCTTCCACTCCACCAGGCGATAGGGACCGGCGCCGGCGCTGTGCATCTTGAGCCAGGCGTTGCCGAGGTCGCCGCTCGCCTGGTTGGCGAGCACGGTCGCCTTGTCGACGATGCAGCCGCAACTCGCCGACAGGCAATAGAGCACGAAGCTCGTCGCCTGCACGATCGGCAGCTTGAGCTCGAGCGTATAGTCGTCCGTGGCGCGCACCATCTGCTCGACGTTGTCGGCGGTGAGGCCGAACTGGGTGATGATGAAGCCGGGCGTCTTGTTCAACTTGACCACGCGCTGGAGGCTGAAGGCGGCGTCCTCGGCGGTGAGCGGCTTGCCGGTCTCGAACAGCACGCCGTGCTTGAGGTGGAAGGTGAAGACGGCGCCGTCCTTGGACACCTCCCACTTCTCGGCGAGGTCGCCGACCAGCTTGTCGCCGCCCGCGGGATCGGGAATCACCAGCTTGCGGTAGAGGTTGCCGCAGCCCTCGTTGTTGGAGAACTCGTAGGATTCCGCGGGGTCGAAGGCGCCGACGATGTCGTCGATCTGCTTCGCCATCGCCACGATGTTCCGCGGCGTCTCGGCGCGGGCGCCGGTGAAGATGGCGGGGGCGGCCAACGGCACCGCCGCAGCGGCGGCCGAGGCCAGAAGCGTGCGTCGAGTCAGCATGATGGGCTCCCTGTGTTGCTTTAGTGCCATTATAGCCAAGGTTGTGCGCCGCACCAATGGCCTAACCGCTAGCGGCCGGGCGCCCGCCGCGGGCGAAGGCGCTGCGGCCCTCCTCATCAAGAGGGGGACGCCTGCCTCCCTATGCGAGTAAAGTCCTTTCCGCAGCGATGTTCTTGTCGCGAATGGCATTGCCAACTTGAGGGAAGACGGGGTCTGTTGAGAGCGAGCGCAAGCACCATGGGCCCATCCGGCAAGATGCCATCGCAGCGTCCAGAGCACGCAGGTGCCTTCCTCACCATCGACCTCGCCGCCATCCGCGCCAATTATCGCCTCTTGCAGGGCCGGCTCGGAAAAGCGAGCTGCGCTGCCGTGGTCAAGGCGGATGCCTACGGGCTGGGGGCGGCGCGCGTGGCCCCTGCGCTGGCCGCTCAAGGCTGCGTCCATTTCTTCGTGGCCCATCTGGACGAGGCGTTGGCACTGCGTCCGTATCTCCCGGAGAGGGCCGAGCTTTACGTGCTGCATGGCCCACCCGCGGGTGCGGAGGCGGAGCTCTTGGCACACCGTCTCGTCCCCGTGCTCAACAGCCTCGTCCAGGTCGACGGCTGGAGCGCCCTTGCGCGCGCCCGCGGCCGGCCGCTCCCGGCGATCCTCCAGGTCGATACCGGGATGTCCCGGCTCGGTCTCTCCTCGGACGAGCTCAAGGCGGTGATCGACGACCGAGCGCGGCTCGACGGGCTCGAGCTCCGCTATCTGATGAGCCACCTCGCCTGCGCCGAAATGGAGGATCATCCCATGAACGCGCGGCAGCTTGCCCGCTTCCGCGAGGTGCGTCAGGCCCTACCCCCCGCCGCGGCAAGCTTCGCCAATTCCTCGGGGATCTTCCTCGGGCCCGATTACCACTTCGATCTCGCTCGTCCGGGTGCCGCACTTTACGGCATCGCCCCGCTTGCCGGCCGGGCGAACCCGATGCGACAGGTGGTGCGTCTCGAGGGCAAGGTGATCCAGGTGCGCACCGTCCCGGCCGGCGCGAGCGTGGGCTATGGCGCGCGCTGGCACGCCCCCTCGGCCCGGCGCATCGCCACCGTGTCCGTCGGCTATGCCGACGGTTACCTGCGCAGTCTGAGCAACCGCGCGGTGGCGCACTTCGGCGACATGGCGCTGCCGCTCGTGGGTGGGGTGTCGATGGACACCGTGACATTCGACGCGAGCGCGCTGCCGGCCGATGCATTGGCACCGGGCAGTCTCGTCGAGCTGATCGGAGAGCACCATCCGGTCGATGCGCTCGCGGAGGAGGCGGGTACCATCGGCTACGAAATCCTCACCAGCCTGGGCAGGCGTTACTTCCGCCGCTATGTGGGCGAGGACGAGGCCTAACGCACCCCAGCGCAACCCTCCCCCTTGAGGGCTCTAGGGGATGCACACAAATCCGCGGAGCAACGGAAATCAGGTTCATGCGCTATGTGCGGGCGCCTCGGACCGGCTCAGATGGGTCCTTCGAGACGCGCGCTCCGCGCGCTCCTCAGGATGAGGTAAAGTCTTACTGCCACACACAAATCTCCTCATCCTGAGGAGCGACCCGAAGGGTCGCGTCACGAAGGACCCCCGATGCTTTTGCAAGCATCGGGAGATGTGTGCATGAACTAGCTTGAGGGCAGGGTGGGGGGTATCTCGGCGCCGGTGATTTCGCACGCTCGCGCGAGGCTACGGGCAGCTCGAGAGGGCCACGTCGAGGGCGGCGCGGCGGTCGCCTTGCTTGAAGCAGCCCCGCACCCAGTTGCCGGCGAAGACGCCGCCGTCGGAGTCCTTGCGCGTGCCCTGGCCGTCCGGCCGGTCGTCCTTCCACTCGCCGTCGTAGCTACCGCCGGCCCAGCTCAGGACGCCATGGCCGTTGCGCGCGTCGTCCTTCCACTCGCCGTCGTAGCTGCCGCCTGCTTTCCATGTGAAGACACCGTGTCCGTCGCGCTTGCCGGCCTTGAAGCTGCCCTCGTAGCGGTCGCCGTTCGGCCAGCTGAGCGTGCCGCGGCCCTGGGGCCGCCCGTCTTGCCACTCGCCGTCGTAACTGAGGCCCGCCGCGGAGAGCGAGACGCCGTGACCGTTCTGGCGCCCGGCCCGGAAGTCGCCTTCGTAGCGGTCGCCGTTGGCGAAGACGTAGGTGCCGCGGCCGTTCTCGATGCCGTCGCGGAACTCGCCTTCGTAGCGCTCGCCGTTGGTCTTCGTCCTGGCCCCGCGTCCGCTTATGACGCCTGCCTTGAACTCGCCCTCATAGCGCTCGCCGTTCGCCCATGAATAGACGCCGTAGCCGTTGCTGTGCCCATTCGCGTACGCGCCCTCGTAGCGGTCGCTGGGCTGGCCCCCTTCGAACCATTGGGCCACGCCGTTGCCGTTGGCGTAGCCGTCCTTGCAGGCCCCGCTCCAGCTGATGCTTTCATCGGGCTGCGGGTAGGGATCCCACAGGCGGCAGCCGTTCTTGTCGGCGATCCAGTCCGCCTGAGGCTGTTGCGATTGCGCCTCGGCCTCGCCGAACAAAAGCAGGGCCAGGAGGAGGCCCAATGCGATGCGCCGCATATCCGTCTCCGTCGAATTGGCTGCCCGTTGGCGTCGCAGTATAGCCAATGAGCGATGTGACTTTCGAGATCAACCGGCCGAGGAGACGCGCGGTTTGCGGAGGGCACCTGAAGCGCGAGCATGACGCGAGGGTGCGGCAAGCGCTGCCGCGCGGCCCCCCGCGGGGCGGCGCGCGGGCACAAGCTATTGACCTCGATGCCGATTTCGCGGCCGCGGGTGGCCCTCAGGAGGGCCCAAGGGCAGGTATTATGCTGCCCTGACGCAAGAGCTCGCCCGCGCGCGCGGCGGCCACCGGCCTGCTGAAATAATAGCCCTGGGCCGTGGTGCAGCCGAAGGCGAGAAGAAAGCTTACCTGGTCTCGGGTCTCCACCCCTTCCGCGATGACATCGAGTCCGAAGTCGCGAGCGAGGCTGATGGTGGCGCGAATGATCGCGGCGTGGCCCAGGTCCTGGGGCGCATCGATCATGAACTGCTGGGCGATCTTGAGGCGGCTCACCGGGAGGGCTTTGAGATATTCGAGCGAGGAATACCCCGTGCCGAAATCGTCAATGGCCAGGCGCACGCCGAGCCGGCGCAGGCGATCGAGCACGTCCCTATGCTCGCGCGTGGCCTCCTGCAGGACGGCCTCGGTAAGCTCGATCTCCACACTCTCGGGGACGATGCCGTAGGCCTCGATGCTCTCCGCGATATCGTGCTCGACATCCTGTGCGAGCTTGAACTGGCCCGCGGAGAGATTGATGGAGACGGTGGGCGGCGACAGGCCCTCCTCGCCCCATTGCTTGAGCTGTCGGCAGATCTGCTTGATGACGTAGCGCCCGATCGGCATGATGCTTCCCGTCTTCTCCGCGACCGGGATGAAGACGAGCGGCGGCACCGGGCCGCGCCGGGGGTTGAACCACCGGACCAACGCCTCGAGCCTGGTGATGTGTCCGGAAGTGAGCTCGACCTGCGGCTGGTAGTAGAGCTCGAATTCGCCGCGCTGGAGTGCCGTGCGCAGCTCATTGCCGAGGGCGACGCGGTCGCCCACCTCGTGATCGAGCTCGCTCGTATGGAAGCAGTATCGATTCCGTCCCTCCTCCTTTGCGCGGTAGAGCGCGAGATCGGCTTGGCTGACCATCGTTTCCGGTCTCGCGATGTTGTTCGAATAGAGGGCTATTCCGATGCTGACCGTGATGCGGACGTCGTTCCCGTCGATCCTATAGGGTGCTGCCAACGACGCTTTGATCTTCTCGGCCAAGGCACCTGCATCCGCGGGGTCGGTGACGTTTGTCTGCAGGATGGAAAACTCGTCGCCGCCGAAACGCGCCACGAGATCGGTCTCGCGCATGCTCGCCTTAAGCCGCGCCGCCACCTCTTTGAGCAGCAGGTCGCCTTTCTGATGGCCGAGCGTATCGTTGATGTCCTTGAAGCGATCGACGTCGAGATAGAGAACGGCGAAGCCGCGCGCGCCGCGCCGCGCCGAGGAGAAGGCCTCTCCTAGGCGCTCGTCGAAGGTCCTTCGGTTCGGCAGGCGCGTGAGCGGGTCGGTCCAGGCGAGCCGCGCAATCCGGCGCTCGGCAAGCTTGCGCTCGGTGATGTCGCGGATATTGCACTGGATGGCCTTGGCGCCGTTCTCCTGATAGGAGTTTGCGATAAACTCGATTTCTATTCTCCGTCCGTCCTTCGCTCTGAGCGGCAGATCTTCCAGGCGCACGTATCCCTTCTCTCTCAGCTCCTCGAACGCGATCCGGCCTTGCTCCGGGTCTCCGAGTATGCCGATATCCCACAGGTATTTCCCGGGAAACCAATCGCTCGCGTGACCGAGCAGCTCCGCCAAGAAGGGGTTGACCTCCAAAATCCGCCCGCTCGTCGCATCGAGGATCAATATTCCATCGGGCGCCGCCTCGAAGAGGCGGCGATAGCGGAATTCCGGGCGCGGCGAGCCATTATCAGGCCTCGGCGCGGAGTCCGGTGCCGTCGCGTCACTATCCCCCATGGCGGCCTGCCATCAGTTTTCCAATCGTCCGTCCGGACGGCTCACCAGCTGGATACGCAGGTAAGCCAAAAGAGCATCGTGCGATGCGAGCGTCGGGTCCGTCCCGAAGTTCCGCCCGTACCAACCTGGCCTCAGCAACCGCCGCCGGCCAGTTTCCCCTGTTCGAGCCATCATGCCATGAACAGTCCCGAAGGTGGTAGCCCTGACCGCGGCCGGCCTCGCCCGGGCGGCCCTCGACCCGGCGCCGAAGCCGCCTAGCCCGAGCGAGCTCGGCAGGCTCCTCTGGGCCGGCGCACCCCCGCCTCTTGTGATGACAACGCTCTCCAGGCTCATAAGGTTCATAATCCTTCGCAACGCTGGCCCGTTCCACCCTTGCCACAACGCCCATGCGGCCTGCTGAGCGGGATGCGCCCAGGGTTCAGGACATGGCGTTCTTGACCGGCTTGCTCAGGCGTATTCCGTTGATTATGGCGCCCCGCGCCCGCAATGCCGAGATGAACGGTCCGTGCGGCGCGCTCAGGACCACCTGCGCTTGGTCGAGATGGACGTCGATTTGAGCGCAGAAAAGGGCGCGCGCCAAGTCGTCGACCACGCCGAGCAAGGCATCGATCGCCCCCTGGCGATCGACGATGTCGAGGGCGCAGGCGTGTTCGATCAAGAGCTTAGGCCCGTGCTCGAGCCCCGTTTCCATCCTGTAGCAGAACAGCCCGCAAATATAGCCCTGCTCGTCGAACGCGGACATGACGCCCCCCCGAGCGCCGCCGACCCCGCCCAGCGCTCGCGCGTAGCGCACCCAGCCCTCGAGCTTCAGTCGCGGAACGAGGGCGTGCACGAGAGGGAAGGCTTGGGGAAGCTCGCTCTCGCGAAGCGCCCGGACGGCAAAGATCCGCCCCATGGCCCGCACTCTCCCGCCTATTGTTGCTCCGGTCGCTGCGAAGCATTGCTTTTTTTGCGCGCGCGCCACATTGATTCATATCAATTGGGTGGTCGACGGTGACCGGTTTTCACAACTTCGTGCTGTGCCGGAGGCGAACCGCGAAATCGCTGCACCCAACCATATTTCATATCCGCGGGTGCTGCCCGCCTCCTGAGGCAGGTACTCATTCCGCCCCGCCCCGCGGATCGGCCGCGCGGTATTGAAGGCCGCCCAAGCCGATCCCGGGGCCGCCTCGGGCGCGCTCGACAATGCCGGATCTCGGCATGTGCTGCAGCGAAAGCGTCGTCGTGACGCCCAACGGCTGCGAGCTGCTCACGCACTATCCGTGAGCGCTCATCGAGCTCGCGTATTGAGCCGGACGAGCGCCGAGGCGGAATCCGAGCGCAGCTGTGCCCCTCCCGGCGAGCTCGCGCGCGAATATATCTTGATCGCCACGGGTCGATCTGGTTTGACTAACGGGCTTCAATCGGACCGTCGAACTTGGGCCCGCTTGATCACAAGCCACGGAAAATCTATCCCTGCATCTTGTTAAAGCGGACATGGGCGTGTTCCGGAGCGAGGGCTTGGAACGAACCGTCGGAGCCGGAACAGCGGGGCATCTCGCCGCCGCTCACCGCGGGAGGACACTTTCCAATTGCGCTTCATGACACGGCCGAGAGGCCTGCACATAGGCCATATCCTGGGCGCGGCAGGGTTGCTGGCGCTTCCGCTTGAGGTTTTCTCCTGGCCGAGCGTGACACCGGTGATGGTCGCCGCGGCACTCGCGGCGCTCGCGTGCGGAAGCTGGCGCTGGTCGCTCCTGTCCCGTTGGCTCGCCGCACTTTGCCTGCTGCTGCTGCTCTACGGCACCGCCAGCGCGGGCTGGTCCCTCGAGCCGCTCGGCGTGCTCCGGCTCGCCGCACAGCTCTTGGGCACCTTCGTGGCCGGGCTCGTCCTCGTGGACGCCGCGCGCGGGTTGGCACCCGAGGAGCGGGAGGTTTCCGAAAAGGGCCTCGTGCTGGGCTTCATCATCGGCTTGGCACTCCTGGAGATCATGTTGCTCACCCGCGCGCGCCTGATCGACTATGTGCGCGATCTCCCGCTTCTCGCTCCCGTGCTCGGTCACCAGCGCCACTTTATCTTCCCGGTCGGCTTCGATCCGGCAATGACGCTGGTCGTGCTCCTGAGCTGGCCGTCCGTCCGCTTCGCCTGGCGCCGTTACGGGGCTCCGGCAGCAATCGCCCTCGCAGGCGTCGCCTTCGCGATCGTGCTGCAGAGCGAGAGCATGACCTCGAAGGTTGCCTTCGCCGTGGGTGTCGTCGTCTGCCTCGCCGCTCGCCTTGCGCCGCGGGTTGCCGTCTCGGCGGTTGCCGCGACCCTCATCCTCTGGATAGTGGCCGCCCCGCTCTTTCTCCGCCCGCAGGTCCTGTGGTGGCTGCCGCAGGCGCTGCCGGTCAAAGTGGAGAAGCAATCGTCCTTGACGCATCGGCTCGCCATCTGGGGTTTCGTCATCGAGCGGATCGACGAGCGGCCGATTCTCGGCTGGGGCCTCGACAGCTCGCGGTGGATGCCGGGCGGGCACGATCTTTTCCTTAGGAATGCGGAGCTCCTGCCGCTCCATCCCCACGATGCGGCTCTTCAGCTGCGGCTCGACCTCGGCATCCCGGGCGTGCTGCTCGGCGTCTGCTTCATCTTCGCCCTCTTCCGCGCCATTGCCGGCTCCCCGGGCGATGCCGCCGAAAGAGCGTTTCAACTCGCTTTCACCGTCGTCGCGTTCGTCTATGCAGCACTCAGCTATAATCTTTGGCACGTGTGGTGGCTGACGATGCTTTGGCTCGGATCCGCCTTCATGCTCGCGGGCGCGCGGGCGGGGCCCGAGGGGACGAGAGAATAGCTCCATGTGCGGAATCGCCGGAGTGATGATGGGCGGCGCGCGCGCTGCGGATCGGGCAACGCTCGATCGCCTCGCAGCGGCCATCCACCATCGCGGCCCGGACGGAACCGGCTTCCATAGCGACGGCGCCGTCGGTCTCGTCTGCACGCGGCTCGCCATCATCGATCTCGTGACCGGGGATCAGCCGCTCTTCGGGCCCCGGGGTGCCGTCCTCGTCGCGAACGGCGAGATCTACAACGACCTCGAGCTGCGCGCGGCACTCGGCAAGGGCGAGTTCCGCACCGGCTCGGATTGCGAGTCCCCGCTTCAGCTCTATTGTCGCAAGGGTCTCGACTTTGTCGACGATCTGCGCGGCATGTACGGCATCGCCATCTACGACCCCGAGGCGTCGCACCTCGTCCTCGCCCGCGACCCCTTCGGCATCAAGCCCCTTTACTATGTGGAGGATGCCGCGGGCTTCGCCTTCGCCTCGGAGCCGCAGGCGTTGATCGCCGCCGGGCTCGCCGGGCGCGCGATCAGGCCGCAACGGCGCGCCGAGCTGCTCCAGCTCAAGTTCACCACCGGCTCCGAGACGATCTTCACCGACATCCACCGCGTGCTTCCCGGCGAGACCCTCGTCATCAAGGGGGGACGCATCGCCGAGAGGCGCCGGCGGAACGCGATCCCTTCCGGCGCACCCGTCGAGATGGGCTATGACGAGGCAGAGCGGCAGCTCGACGCTATCCTCTCCGAGAGTGTCGCTCTCCACCTTCGCTCCGACGTTCCGTACGGGCTCTTCCTCTCCAGCGGGATCGACTCTTCTGCATTGATCGCGATGATGACCCGTCTTTCGGCCGGCCCGGTCGTCGCCTTCACGGTCGGCTTCCCCGGCAGCAAGGGTGCGGACGAGCGGGCGATCGCCGAGCGGGTCGCGCGCGCCGTGGGTGCGGAGCATCATGTCGTGGAACTGACCGAGTCTTATTTTTGGAGCCACGCCCCGCGCGTGGCCGCGGCGGTCGATGACCCGACGACCGACGGCGCCACGCTCCCCACCTACGCCCTCGGCGAGGCGGCCAAGGGCAGCCTCAAGGTGGTGCTCAGCGGGGAGGGGGCCGACGAGATCTTCGGCGGCTATGCCCGCTATCGCCGCGCGCGCTGGCTTTGGGGGCTGCTTGCGGGGAAGGCCCGCAGGCGCGGCGAGTTCGACGGCTTGGCGAATCTTGGCGCGGCCCTCGAGGGATGGCGCGACGGCCTGGGCCAAGCCGAAGCGCGCGAGGCGCTCGCCGAGCGTACGCGGCTACAGGCGCTGCAGGCGGTGGACTGCGCCGAATGGCTGCCCAACGATCTGCTCGTCAAGCTCGACCGCTGCCTCATGGCACATAGCGTCGAAGGCCGCACGCCTTATCTCGATCCCGTCGTCGCCGAATTCGCGATGCGTCTGCCGGATGCGCTCAAGGTGAGGGGCAAGTTCGGCAAGCGGCTGCTGCGCGATTGGCTGGCCAAGAACGTCGCGTCGGCCGAGCCCTATGCGCGCAAGACGGGGTTCAATCCGCCGGTTGGCCAATGGATCGCAGCCAAGAAAGCCGATACCGCGGCACTCGTCGCGAGCGAGCCCGGCGTTGCCGAGATCGCCGGTCCCGAGGCGGTCAAGGGGGTGTTCGCGGAGCCGGAGAGAAACGCCCAAGCCGCCTGGAGCCTTTTGTTCTACGCGCTCTGGCACAGCCATCATGTGCTGGGCGTCTCGCCGGAAGGCACCATCCGGGACACCCTCGTCGCGGCGGCCCGGCTCGGCTGAAGCGGGACGACGAGCCGGCGGCGGGGACGCGAAGCGGCCTCTTGAGAGCATTGTTGGCGCTCGGCAAGCACGGCACGTCCGAGGCGGGCCTCTCCCTTCGCGCTACCCAAAGACGATGGGAACGCGCTATAAAGCGGGTGATGAAGAGCTACAGCAAATACATCTTCAAGCAGCTCGTGATGGCGATGCTGTTCGTCAGCTTCTGCCTGACCTGCGCCATCTGGCTCACCCAGTCGCTGCGCTACATCGAGCTCATCGTCAAGCACGGCATCTCGCTCGGCACCTTCCTTTATCTCACCTTGCTGCTGCTGCCGGGCTTCCTCTCGATCGTGCTGCCCGTGGGGCTTTTCTCCTCGGTGCTTTTCACCTACAACAAGCTGTGGATGGACCGCGAGCTTGTGGTGCTGCGCTCGGTCGGCGTGAGCCAGGTCTCGCTCGCGCTGCCGGCACTCGTCATGGCCGCGATCGTCATGCTGGGCGGCTATACTCTCAACCTGTACTTCATGCCGGCCGCCTATCGCAGCTTCAAGGACATCGAGTTTGGGATCAGAAACGATCTTTCCGCGATCCTCCTCCAAGAGGGCAAGTTCAACACCTTGAGCGAGGGTCTCACGGTATATGTCCGCCAGCGCGAGCCCAGCGGCGAGCTCCTCGGCATCCTCGTGCACGACGTGCGTATCCCCTCCAGGCCCGTCAGCTACGTTGCCGAGCGCGGCGCCATCGTGCCGTCGCCCGCGGGCCCGCGCGTTGTTCTCTTCAATGGCAATCGCCAGGCAATCGAGCGCACGGACGGCCGGCTGGCGCTGCTTTACTTCGACAAATACAGCGTCGATCTCAGTTGGCTCTCGAGCGGCATGCAGCCTCGCTGGCGGCGCGCCGACGAGCGCTTCCTCGATGAGCTCTTGCATCCCAACCTGAGCGACCCGGACGACCGCCTCAACGCCGCGCGGTTTTTCGTCGAGGCGAACCAGCGTCTCGCGAGTCCATGGTACGCCTTTACCTTCGCGCTCATCGGGCTGGCGGCGCTGCTCTCGGGCGACTTCAATCGTCAGGGCCAGACCATGCGAGTCATTGTCGCGGTGACGTGCGTCATGCTGTTGGAGTCGACCTCGATCAGCAACCAGAGCGTCGCCGCCAAGAACCTCTATCTGCTGCCGCTCCTCTATCTCAATTGCTTCGTCCCTCTTTGCGGAGCCTTGCTCTATCTCCTGCGACCGCCCAGGCGGCACCCGAAGCCTTTCGAGGCGTAGCAGGACCATTGGATGTTGAAGGGCTCGTAGGCCGCGGACGTCGGCAGCACTCAGGCGGGCCAGGGCGGCTGCTCGCGCGACGCGCGCGAGGCGAGCCCCGTCCGCCGTCGGGCCTATTCGGCTTGGAGGGTTATCCGTCCGCCTTCAGGCGTTTGGCGAGACCGGTGACTACCGTGCGCACCACCTTGACGCGGGCGTGGTATTTGTCGTTGCCCTCGATGAGCGTCCAGGGCGCGTGTGCCGTACTGGTGCGCTCGATCATGTCCGCCGCCGCGGTCTGGTAGTCGCTCCACTTCTTCCGGTTGCGCCAATCCTCGGCGGTAATCTTGAAAAGCTTGAAACGAGTCTTCCCGCGCTCCCTGAAGCGCACGAGCTGCTCGTCCTTGGAGATCTGCAGCCAGAACTTGAAGACCACGGTACCGCTCTGCGTCAGTTGCTCTTCGAACTCGTTGATCTCCGCGTAGGCCCGCATCCAGTCGGCTTCGGAGCAGAGCTTCTCGATGCGTTCCACCAGCACGCGGCCGTACCAGCTCCGATCGTAGATGGTAAATTGGCCCTTGCGCGGAATCTGCCGCCAAAAGCGCCAGAGATAGGGTTGGGCGAGCTCCTCGTCGCTTGGCGATGCAACCGGAATGTTGCGGTATAGGCGCGCATCGAGTGCTGCAGTGAGGCGCCGGATCGCGCCGCCCTTGCCGGCTGCATCCATCCCTTCGAAGACGCAGACCACATTATGCCGGGCGAACTTCGGATCGCGCGTGGTCAGCGCGAGCTTCGCCTGCAGCTTCGCCATCTCGACGCCGTATTCCCGCCTCGACAGCGCGAGCGAGAGATCGAGCGTGTCGAGAATGTGCAGCTTGTCCACGGGCTTCGGCAGGGGCGGTGCATCGCTCGAACGCGGGCTTTTAGCGGCCTTGCCGTCGAGGCGCTTGCGCATCGCTTCGAGCAATGTGCGGCCCACGGTGACCGAGCGATATTCCGGGTTCTGGCCCTCGACGATGATCCACGGCGCCCAGCCGGTCGAGGTTTGGCGCAGCGTGTCCTCGCTGGTGCGGTAAAAGCGGTCGTACTTCTTGAAGAAATCCCAGTCGCGTTGAGTGATGCGCCAGCGCGTCTTGGGATCATCATGCAGCGCCTTCAGACGCTTGCGCTGCTGCGTCTTGCCGAGGTGGAACCAGAATTTGAGAATAAGCGCACCCTCGTCGGCAAGCATCTTTTCGAATTCGTTGATCTCCTCGATCGAGCGGACCAGGTCGCTTTTCCTGGTCCGACCCAATACGCGGTCGATGATCGGCGCCGTGTACCACGAGCCGAACAGGATGCCGATCCTGCCCTTGGGCGGGAGCGCGCGCCAATAACGCCACATCCGCGGCCGCTCGATCTCCTCGTCGGAAGGATTGTCGAAGGCAAAAGCGTGGATGTGGCGCGGGTCCATCCACTCGTTGAGAAGGTTGACCGTCTCGCCCTTGCCCGCACCCCGCACCCCCGAGATCAGCATGATCACGGGGAAGCTGCCGTTTTTCATGAGGTCGAACTGCGCCGCGAGCAAATCAGCGCGCAAGCCGGGCTCGATCTTCCTGTATTCCTCCTTGGAAAGCCGATGTCCCAGCTCGGCGGTCTCGAACATGCTCGTTCTCCTCGTGCGCGGCGCGCGGGTCGGCCGCTGGCTGCTGAGCGCGTGCGCCCTCCGCTTCGCGATGCGCCGGCAATCCCGCATCGGAGCTCAGCTGAGAGACGGCAAAGAGGAGCATCAGGCGGCGCTCAAATCAAGCCTCGGGGCCCCGCCCTGCCATTCGCCCGCCGGGGGCCTCGGGACCGCCCCACTCGGCCTAGGATAAGCTGCTGAGTCCCATATCAGAATCAGCGCAGTCGCGGAGCGGGTCAGGGCGTTGTCCGGGGCGGGGGCCGGGTGCCGGCGCGCGAGCTCAGTCGCGCGCCACAACGGCTGCGCCGACCGGCAGCGATTTTTCACTTGCGCGCCCGGCGGGTCATCCAGAGGGCGGTCTCAAAAAGGGGTGTTGCGGTCGGCGCCGCCTTGGGCTTCTCTTGGGCTCGCGCGCCGCAAGGAGGAAGGCCGCGGGATGAGGGAAGGCGAGCGCGGAGCGCACGCTCCCGATCCGCAAGATCAAGCGAATGCCTGGCGAGAGAGGAAAGGACGATGGCCGAATTCGAGCTCGTCGTGAGAGGGGGTACGGTAGCAACCGCGGCGGACGTCGTGCGCGCCGACATCGGCATCAAGGATGGGCGCATTGTTGCAATCGGCGCGGCACTTGCCCGGGGCCATCGCGAGATCGACGCCGAGGGCAAGCTCGTACTTCCCGGCGGCATCGACAGCCACTGCCATATCGAGCAGAAGTCCTCCCTCGGCGTCATGACGGCGGACGATTTCTTCACCGGCACGCGCTCGGCCGCCTGCGGCGGGACCACCACCATCATTCCCTTCGCCGCCCAGCATCGCGGCATGTCGATCCGCCAGGTCGTGAAGGATTACCACGCCGCGGCGGAGCCCAAGGCTGCCGTCGATTACGCCTTCCACCTCATCATCTCCGATCCGAGTGCCGAGGTGCTCGGCCAGGAGCTGCCTGCGCTGATCCGCGACGGCTACACCTCATTCAAGATCTACATGACCTACGAGGCACTCAAGCTCGATGACCGGCAGGCGCTCGAGGTGCTCTCGCTGGCGCGGCGCGAGGGGGCGCTCGTCATGGTGCATGCGGAGAACCACGATATCATCGCCTGGCTCAGCGAGAAGCTGCTCGCGGCCGGCCATACAGCACCCAAGTTCCACGCCATCGCCCACGTCAAGACGGCGGAGCGCGAGGCGACCCACCGCGCGATCAGCATGGCCGAGCTGGTGGACGTGCCGATCCTCATCGTGCACGTCTCCGCCGCGGAGGCGATCGAGCAGATCCGCTCGGCGCAGGGGCGCGGCCTCAAGATCTACGGCGAGACCTGCCCCCAGTACCTCTTCTTGACCGAGGACGACCTCGACCGGCCCGGCTTCGAGGGTGCCAAGTACATGTGCAGCCCGCCGCCGCGCGACAAGGCGAACCAGGAGGAGGTATGGCGCGGGATTACGACCGGCGTGTTTCAGGTCTTCTCCTCCGACCATGCGGCCTACCGCTACGCCGGTCCCGAGGGCAAGATGAAGTATGGCCGGAACGCGCCCTTCAAGAAGGTGGCGAATGGCGTTCCCGGCCTCGAGGTGCGCCTGCCCCTCCTCTTCTCGGAAGGAGTCGGCAAGGGCCGCATCGAGCTCACCCGGTTCGTGGCCCTCGCGGCCACCAATGCGGCGAAGCTTTACGGGCTCTACCCGCAGAAGGGCACCATCGCGGTCGGCTCCGATGCGGACCTCGCGATCTGGGATCCCGACCGCGAGGTGACGATCAGCCAGGCGATGCTGCACGATGCGATGGACTACACGCCCTATGAGGGATTCAAGGTCAAAGGCTGGCCGGTCGTCACCTTGGTGAGGGGCGAGCCGGTCGCGGAGGGCGGCGAGTTCGTGGGCACCCGCGGCAAGGGCCGCTTTCTCAAGTGCGACATCTCGCCCGCGGCGCGCCCGCTTGGGCGGCCCGTCACGCGCTTCGATCCGGCGAGCGGGACGTTTAGATAGAGTGCACCACGGTGGCACGGAGGACACCCCTTTCGTCATTGCGAGCCGAAGGCGAAGCAATCCAGATGGCGGCACACGATTCCGGGATGCTTCGTCGGCTTCGCCTCCTCGCAACGACGAGAGCTCTTCTCCGTGCTCTCCGTGTCTCCGTGGTGAGAATTCTTGTTCAAATGGAGGTGCTGACGTGGCACGCAAGCTCATGATCGGCGCTGCGCAACTGGGGCCCATCCAGCGCAACGACAGCCGCCAGCTCGTCGTGCGGCGCCTCATCGAGCTCTTGCGCAAGGCGCATGCGCGCGGCTGCGAGCTCGTCGTCTATCCGGAGATGGCGCTCACCACCTTCTTCCCGCGCTGGTACATGACCGACCAGGCCGAGATCGACGCCTTCTTCGAGCGCGAGATGCCCAATGCGGCGACCCGGCCGCTTTTCGAGGAGGCGCGGCACCTCGGTATCGGCTTCTATCTCGGCTATGCCGAGCTCGCCGAGGAGGGGGGCCGGGTTCGGCGCTTCAATACCGCGATCCTCGTCGGCCGCGACGGGAAGCTGATCGGCAAGTACCGCAAGATCCACCTGCCCGGCCA